>CBDUXJ010000241.1:0-3955 GCA_965371165.1 uncultured Syntrophobacterales bacterium
CAGGGCCATGAGCCTGTCGAATGGCAGATGGACTTTTTACGAAGCCGTCAATTTTGACATTTGGAATTGCTATTTGGGTGACTCAAAGGAATTTGGGCGATCGGGCGTTGGGAGAGGCCAAAAGTCCGGAAATTCCTCTATTGATTCTGTTGACAGGTCGGATGCATTATGATAGGCAGGGTTGTATAAAAAGGGATAGGCCTTATGGAGGGATTAAGATGGATATTCGGAAAATCGGCGTAGTAGGTGCAGGCGCTATGGGCAGCGGGATTGCCCAACTGGCAGCTCAAAGTGGATGTCATGTGCTCATGCAGGATGTAGGGGATGAGTTTGTAAAAAAAGGTCTCGCCTCCATTGACAAATTTCTGGCAAAGGGCATAGAAAGGGGGAAAGTCACCGAGGAGCAGAAGAATGACGTGTTGAGCAGAATCAGAGGGACGACGCGAATCGAGGAGCTAGGGGATGCTGATTTCATCATAGAGGCAGTCTCCGAGGATTTGAAGGTTAAACAAGGCGTTTTCGAGAAAATCGACGGCCTGGTCGCCCCTGAGGTCATCCTCTGCACAAATACCTCATCCATCTCCATCACCGAAATAGCCGCGGCCACCAAACGTCCGGAGAAGGTTGCCGGAATGCATTTCTTCAATCCGGCTCAGATCATGAGGCTCGTGGAGGTTATCCGAGGCCACTATAGCTCCGATGGAACCATTGGGACCGTTATCGATTTAGCGAAAAAGATGGGAAAGGAGCCTATTGAGGTTAAAAGGGACTCTCCAGGCTTCGTGGTCAATCGCATCCTGATGCCCCACTTCATCGAGGCCATTAGGATCGTGGAGGAGGGGATTGCCACCGTAGAGGATGTGGATAAAGCGGTCAAATTGGGGTTAAACTACCCTATGGGGCCCTTTGAACTTATGGATTTTACCGGCAACGATATCGGACACCATGTGATGGAATACCTCCACAACGAGCTAAACAAGGAATTGAAATTTTTCCCGCCGAATTTGCTCAAGACCCTCATCAGAGCTGGCCGCTTGGGGAGGAAGACGGGGAGTGGTTGGTACGACTCATAAGGACAAAATGACCCATCTCATGAGGACGAGAATTTCCGCCTGAGGAATTGACCCGTATGGGACTGTTTGCAGGCCATCACCTCATCTATCCCCCCAGAGGCCACAACCCTCCCTCCATTGTCTCCCCCCTCCGGTCCAAGATCAATAATATGGTCCGCATAGAAGATCAAATCCAAGTTGTGTTCGATAACGACCAGAGAGTGGCCTTGATCCAACATCTTGTTGAAGGTCTTGAGTAACGAATCAATATCTGCAAGATGGAGTCCGATTGTTGGCTCGTCAAAGATAAATAGGTTTTGGGATCGATGGGCATTGGCGATATGATGGGCCAATTTCAGCCTCTGTGCCTCACCGCCGCTCAGGGTACTGGTAGGTTGTCCCAGGGTTAGGTATCCCAACCCCACGTCGGAAAAAACCCGGAGCTTCAAAGTAATCTTCTCATTATCTCGGAAGAACTCAAGGGCCTCATCGATGGTCATATTGAGGACGTCATAAATGATTTTATCCCGATACCGAATTTTAAGAATGTCGGGGGAAAAACGCTTCCCCTGGCACTGTTCACATGTTACGGCAACATCCTCCAGGAATTGCATATCCAAGATCACCATTCCCGCTCCCTGGCAGCTTTCACACCTGCCCCCCGGGACGTTGAAGGAGAAATGTCCCGCTTTGAATCCGGCCCTTTTGGCGACCTTGGTATTAGCAAATAGGTTTCGGATCTCCCCAAAGGCTCCGATGTAGGTTGCGGAGTTAGACCTGAGGCTCTTCCCAATGGGGGATTGGTCTACCATGATGACATCCTGAACCTGATGGAGCCCTTCGATGGCGTCAACGGCCCCCCTTTCGTACTTGCCGTCATTGAGGCCTTTGCCTCCCGCGTAAAGGATGTTATTGACCAGGGTTGTCTTCCCCGCACCCGAGACCCCCGTTACACAGACCATCACTCCCAGGGGAATCGTGACATCTATATTTTTCAGATTATTTTCCCTGGCGTTTCGGATATGGATAAATTCCCTGGGTTTTCGAACGATCGCTTTATTTGAGAGGCTTTTAGTCCGTCTCAAATAGTGGGCGGTTTTCGACTTCTCCTCCCTTAAGAGTTTCCGGTAATTCCCTTGAAAAATCAGGCTTCCACCATCCCTTCCGGCGCCAGGACCCAAGTCGAGGATTTCATCGGCTTCCTGGATGATATCCGCGTCGTGTTCCACGACGACGATAGTATTGCCCCCATCCCGCAGGCTCTTGAGGACCTCCAAGAGCCTTCGATTATCCCGGGCATGAAGTCCGATGCTCGGTTCGTCAAGAACATAGAGCGTATCCGTAAGAGCGCTCCCAAGGGCCCTAGCGAGGCTAATCCTTTGGAACTCCCCGCTGCTTAAAGTCCGGGTCTGCCGGTGAAGAGTGATATAGCCTAATCCCACATGGGAGAGGTATTGAATCCGATTCCGAATTTCCTTGAGTATTCTTCCCGCGACCTCCTCCTTCAATGAATCCAATTTCAGTGTCATGAAGAATCGGTGAAGGTCTTCAATGCTCATTTGACAGAGTTCTGCGATGTTCTTATCCACAATTCGGACATTCAGGGCTTCCTCCCTGAGACGGGTCCCGTGGCATTGCTCACAGGTCGTGTAGGCCCGGTATTTGCTAAGAAAAACTCTCACATGAACCTTATACCGTTTGGTCTCCAGCCACTGGAAGAAATCCTCGATTTCAGATACGACCACATCCTGTTGTTCCCGGGATAACTGGTTGAATGGCCTTCCCATGGGAATTCGATTTTTCCTGCAGATATCCCACAAGTAATCATAGATCTCATAGTACGCGGGTGAGTTCCACGGGGTAATAGGCCTCTCCTTGAGGGACTTACCCCTGTCGGGGATAACCTTATCCAAATCAACACCGATGACCCTGCCGAACCCCTGACAGACAGGGCATGCCCCCAATGGGTTATTGAAGGAAAAGAGCAGCGGCTCCGGCTTGGGAAATTTCCTGTTGCATCGGTTGCAAACGAATGCCTGGTTGAATCTGACTTCTAACCCCTTTTGTCCAACCACCTCAGCCACTCCCTTTCCGTGGACAAAGGCGTTTTGCAAGGCCTCGGCCAATCGCAATCGTCCTTCATCTCCTTTGTTGACCTCTATACGATCAATCAGAAGACGAATAGATCCCCCGGCCTTCACTTCATCGAGGGATATTGAGGTGATATCCCTTACCCCATCTTCATCCAAGATCCTGAAAAAGCCAGCCCTCGCCAATTGCCTAACTTCAGGAGCGGGGTCTAGGGGTTTTTGGATTTCCCGAGGGCAGACGATGTGGACTCGTTGGCCCTCGAATTGGTCCATAATTCGTTGTACCGCCGTGGGGATGGTGTCGGAAGAGATCGGTTCCCGACAATCGGGGCAAATAGTATCGCCTATTTTAGCAAAAAGGAGGCGAAGGTAGTCGTACAGTTCAGAGGCGGTACCCACAGTTGATCGGGCGTTTTTGACCGTATTGCGCTGTTCGATGGCGATTGCCGGTGGGACCCCAATGATGGCGTCCACGTCGGGGCGATCCATCCTCTCCAGAAATTGTCTGGCGTAAGTAGAGAGGGATTCGATATATCTCCTCTGGCCCTCGGCGAAGAGGGTATCAAAGGCCAGGGTAGACTTTCCCGACCCCGAGACTCCTGTTATTACCGTGATTTTCCCCCGAGGGATCTCGCAATGAATGTCCTGTAAATTGTGGGATCGGGCCCCGATGACCCGAATGGATTTCTCCACAATGACCTTCCATCCCCGTGAATATCTCAATAAGCTCTGGAATGGCTTTCTTGCTGACCATTAAGTATGACGGCTTCGTAAAAAGTCCATCTGCCGTTCGACATGCTCACGGCCCTGAGC
>CBDUXJ010000242.1:0-3942 GCA_965371165.1 uncultured Syntrophobacterales bacterium
TCATCTTCTCCTCCAGAAATTCCATGCTCTCCACGGTATTCATCGATTGGAGCACCTTTCGCAAAAGCCAAATCCTATTCAGGTCGTTTTCATCTAAGAGGAGTTCTTCCTTCCTCGTCCCCGAGCGTTGAATGTCGATGGTGGGAAAAACCCTGCGGTCAACCAATCGCCTGTCGAGCTGAATCTCCATATTACCCGTTCCCTTAAATTCTTCAAAGATAACTTCATCCATCCGACTCCCCGTATCGACCAGGGCCGTTGCGATAATCGTCAAGCTCCCCCCTTCCTCGATATTTCTTGCTGCCCCGAAGAATCGTTTCGGGCGGTGAAGGGCATTGGAATCAACTCCGCCCGAAAGGACCTTTCCGCTGGGGGGAACAACAGCATTATGAGCCCTTGCCAATCTCGTAATACTATCCAAGAGGATCACCACATCCTTGTGGTGTTCTACCAATCTCCTTCCCTTCTCAATGACCATATCGGCCACCTGGACGTGCCTCTGGGCTGGTTCATCGAAAGTCGAGCTGACTACCTCTCCTTCAACCGACCGCTCCATATCCGTCACCTCTTCCGGCCTTTCGTCGATGAGCAACACCATTAAAATGATCTCCGGGTGATTCTTAGTAATGCTATTGGCGATATTCTGCAATAGCATGGTTTTCCCCGCCCTCGGTGGCGAAACGATTAATCCCCTCTGCCCTTTACCAATAGGGGTGAGCAGATCCATTATCCTCGCGGAAAGGTTTTCCGGATTGCCTGTCTCCAATTTAATCCTCTCTTGGGGGTACATGGGAGTTAAATTATCGAAAATTATCTTCTCCCTCGCCACCTCTGGATTTTCGAAATTGACCCCCTCAACCTTCAGCATTGCAAAATATCTCTCCGTGTCCTTTGGCGGTCTGATCTGTCCCGATACCGTATCTCCCGTTCTCAGGTTGAACCGACGTATCTGGGAAGGCGAGATATAGATATCATCAGGGCCGGGCAAATAGCTATAGTCGGGGGCCCTTAAAAACCCAAATCCATCGGGCAGAATTTCCAGCACTCCCTCCCCATAAATCAAACCATTTTTTGCCGTTTGAGCCTGCAAAAGGGAAAAAATGAGCTCTTGCTTCACCATTCCGCTGGCACCTTCTACCTTGAGCTCTTTGGCGATTTCCGTAAGTTCTCCAACCTTCTTCTTTTTTAACTCATTTAAATTCATCTGTTGCTCCTTTATCCTTATCTTTAGCAGTTCCGAGTTGGGGCAAGAGAGCCCGCTGATGAAATGCCTTCCCTTGCCCTTATAGCCATCAATTTCCCATGGATCCCTCTCACCTGTTTCCTTGTCTCTTCCAGGGATCCGTCCGTATTTATTACATGGTTAGCGTATTTCCGTTTCTCCTTTAACGGCACCTGCGCCCTTATCCGACGCCTCGCCCCCTCCACACTGAGACCGCCTCTATCCATCAATCGTCTTATCTGGTTCCTTTTACTGGCCGAAACAACAATTATTTTGTCCATTTCCCTAAAGGTTCCCGTTTCGATCAAAAGCGCGGCATCGACCAGGACCAACGCATCCGGATCTTCTTTCCCAATCTCTTTGAGCCTCCTGGCTATCTCCCGCTCAATCTCGGGATGCATCATTTTGTTCAATACCGCCCTTTCTGCTTCATCGGAAAAGACCTTTTCGCCCAATTTAACCCGATCGATGGTCAAGTCCTCTCTCTGAATCTCCTGCCCAAAATGGGCGATTATCTTCCTCCAAAGGGGTTTATGGGGATGGATCAACTCCCTTGCAATTTGATCAGCATCGATGATAACGGCGCCCAATTTTTCAAATTCCATAGATACGGTACTTTTGCCGCTGGCAATGCCTCCTGTTAATCCAATGATTAACATTTCCTTCGAATTGTTCCAGGTGGGAGTTATGTTGGGACGATTTCCTCAGATGTCGAGATTTCGTGCCGTCAAGGCATGATCCTGTATAAACCGCCGCCTTTCTTCAACCTGATCGCCCATGAGAACGCTGAATATCTCATCGGCTTCAACCGCATCCTCAATCCTTACTTGAAGGAGGGTCCGAGTTTCGGGATTCATCGTCGTCTGCCACAATTGCTCCGGGTTCATTTCCCCAAGGCCCTTATATCTTTGGATGAATAAACCCTCTTTGCCGAGCGCCAGAATGTACTGCAGAAGTTCCTCCCCGGATTTGAGCTTTGTCTTTTTCCCCTTTGATGATACGAGGATGGGTGAATTTTGAAGCTGACCAATCTCTTTGTGGAGGGTGAAGAGGCGCTTGTATTCCACGGAGGAGATGAGATCCCATTTTATTATGTTCGTCTTCTCGTGCCCATTGTGTGTGGAAGTCACACTCAACTCGAATAGATTGTGCTCTTCATCCTTTGTAATCTCGGGGGACCCAAACCCTTTCCCTACCATAATCTCTTTTAGCGCACGGACTTTTCCCATTTCCTCGAAACTCGATTTAAATCGGATCTTATTCTGAAGCAATACATCTATTATGGCCCTCTGGTAACCCCTGTTTGTGAGCTTTGATCTTAGGTAATTGTATTGTGATAGTTTATCCAAGAATGTAGCTAATTTGCGCCCCGTTAGCCGAAGGGCAGAACCCTTAAGCAAAACTGCTATCTGCCCAGTTGCACGCTCTAATAAATATCGACTAAAGGAAGCATCATTCTTTATGTAATCCTCTCTTTTCCCGTCTTTAACCCGGTAAAGAGGTGGCTGAGCGATATAGAGATACCCCTTCTCCACAATCTCCGGCATTTGCCTATAGAAGAACGTGAGCAGCAAGGTCCTTATGTGGGATCCATCCACATCGGCATCAGTCATAATAATAAGCCTATGATATCTCAGTTTGGAAATATCATTTTCTTCGCTTGCAATACCCGCACCTAATGCCGTTATAATGGTCTTAATCTCTTCATTGTTGAGCATTTTATCAAAACGGGCTTTTTCAACGTTTAATATCTTTCCCCGTATTGGCAATATCGCCTGATTCACACGATTCCTTCCCTGCTTCGCCGATCCCCCAGCTGAATCGCCTTCAACAATATAAAGCTCGCTCCGAGACGGATCCCTCTCCTGGCAATCCGCGAGTTTCCCGGGTAACGTATCCCCGTCTAAGAAACCCTTTCTTCGAGTCAATTCCCTCGCTTTTCTGGCGGCTTCGCGAGCCCTTGCTGCGTCAACTACCTTTGCTATAATTTTCCTGGCGATTTGTGGATTTTCCTCGAAAAAGGTGCCCAGTTTATCGTTCACGAAAACTTCGACCATCCCCTTAACTTCGCTATTGCCCAACTTTGTCTTCGTTTGACCCTCAAACTGGGGCTCCGGGATCTTAACGCTCACAACTCCTACCAAACCCTCCCTTCCGTCCTCTCCGCTGAGATTTTCCTTTAAGCCTTTTAGAAGGTTATTATTCATAGCATAAGAGTTGATCGTGCGTGTTAGAGCAGATTTAAACCCGATAAGGTGGGTGCCGCCCTCCTGTGTTCTAATATTGTTCGCATAGGAGAAAAGATTTTCCGCAAAGCCGTCATTATATTGAAAGGCGATCTCGATATCCGCTGAATCCCTTTTCTCGCTAAAATATATCGGCTTGGGGTGAATACAGTTCCTCTTCTTGTTTAAGAACTCGACGAAAGAGACAATGCCCCCTTTATAGAGAAACTCATTCTTTTTATCACTTCTCTCATCTACAACCGTGATGAAAAGCCCTTTGTTCAGGAAAGAGAGTTCCCTCAATCGCTGTGATAATAGTTCAAAACTGAATGAAGTGGTGTCGAATATTTCACGATCGGGCATGAATGTTATCTTTGTCCCATTCTTCTTCGTTTTGCCAACGACCTCCTGCCGTGTTTTCGCCCTCCCTTTTTCGTAGACCTGGTGGTAGACTTTTTCATCACGACGAATTTCTAGGTCCATATGTTCAGACAG
>CBDUXJ010000243.1:0-3930 GCA_965371165.1 uncultured Syntrophobacterales bacterium
ATACTTTCCCCTTCCAGCCTCTAAAGGGCTGGCCTTCCCCTTTCCTTCGACTGGGCTCAGGACAAGCTCTGCTCACCCTCGATGGGTACCCCACTTCTCCAGCAGACTGCGCTCAGAGACAAAGAAATCCCCCCGAAAGTCAGAAAACTCCAATGTCTTTCCCTTTGATGATATTCAATTGTCTTCGAGAGGTCAAACGTAAAAATTGGAGTTTTTAAACTTTCCCGCGGGAAGGTGTATCTAATGGGTAAAAATGAAAAGGAGAGGAGCCCGGTATGAAGAAGAGTCGAATCGTATTTACAGCCTTCGTCGCCTTGATGATTCTCCTGCCGTGGTTTTTGACACGGAGGGGTTACTGCAGAGGGGATCTCGAGGTGAAGGAGATCGTTGCTCAGGTTAACGGCCTTCGCCTGGAGATCAACCTGATCAACCTCGTCAATGGCCCTTACCTGTCCTCCGAACAGATGGAGCAGATCCTGAATGAGTTGAGGTAAATTTTAGGCCGGAATGAGGAGATTGATCAAGGGCTCATCCGGAAATTCCGTCGTGCCAAGAAGAGAGGAGAGGACTTGAAGGAGGAGTTCCATAGTGCATTAATGCCATACCAGGATGAGATGAAAGGGGTGCTTAACGGAAATCAGCTTGCCTTAATCGATACATTCAAGCCCTGTATCATCCCTCCCCACGATGTCCGGAATCCAGTTCATATCGGCCAGGCCTCCGGCGATACCCGAATGGGTGAGAGGCTCTTGACGCGGGTGAGGCAGATGGATGAGAGTCTCTACCAGGGGCGAAAACCCCGCCTCATAGAGCGTTACATCGAAAGGGTCGAACGTCACGTTGGCGTCTTTTCGGACGAGGAGAGGGCTGAAGAAAAGAGCCGAGTTGCCGATATCTTCAAAAGGGCTCGGGAACTTTCGGACTTAGACTTCGAGGTCCAGAAGAGCGAGTTAGCTCGAGAGCTCAAGGAACCCCACGAAAAGGCCTTGCAGAGCCGCCATCGTAAGCGGGGGGGAGATTTGGATAAACTGGGCAGATTCCTCCTGGACCCAAAGCTCATTCCAATTCTGGAGAAGCGACTGACCCAGGTAGCTGCCCGGTAACTGGTATTGACTGATTTCGCACACCGTCGGAAGCCGGAGCGTGACGCCTGCTTTCTTCATTCCTGGACCATCTCTATGGCCTTCTTGGGGCATACGGCGGCACAAATACCACAACCCTTGCAGTAATCGTAGTCGATCTCCACCTGTCCCGTGACCTCGTCCCTCGTGATGCATAAGTCCGGACAGAGGAGGTTGCAGATATCGCAACTTTGACAGGGGAGCGCACCCAGACATCGGGAGGCCTCAGAAACGGCCTCCCCCTCAGAGAGCACCTCCTCCACCAAATCGAAACTCCTCCTCCTTTGTTCCACGGGAAGGGAAGGGCTCCTCACCCTCTTTTTCCTCTTGACCTCGCAGGCCTTGGAAATCATCACACCGATCCCCTGGTGGTGAGGAAGCGATGAACCGACTGAGCGGCCTTCTTTCCCGAAGCAATGGCCTCCACCACCGAGGAGGGTCCCGTAACCAGGTCGCCCGCAGCGAAGATTCCCTCTCGGGTCGTCGCCAACTCCTCATCGGTGGTGAGGGTATTTCCCCTTGATGTTCTCAAAGGGTAATCGTCGGGCAGCCACGATAGGTCCGGTTCTTGCCCCACAGCAGCGATAATGGAATCGGCCTCCGCCTCGAATTCGGTTCCCTCGATGACCACGAAAGATCTCCTCTTTCCCTTGTCACGCCTACCCATCTTAGTTCGGACGCACCTCAACCCTTTTACCCTTCCCCGGTGGCTCAAGATCGCGGTGGGCAGCGACTGGACCTGTACCTCAACGCCCTCGGCAAGGGCCTCTTCAACTTCGCCCCGTCCTGCGGGCATATCCTCCAGAGTCCTCCTGTACATGATGGTGACCTTTTCGGATCCCATCCTGAGCGCTGTCCTGGCGGCATCGAGGGCGGCATATCCACCTCCGACGACAATCACCCTCTCCCCTAAATCGACTGAATGACCCTCGCTGAATTGCTTCAAGAGGGAGAGACAGTCAAAATATGCCTCCAATCCATCTTCGCCGTCGACCCCCAATTTTAAAGAGCGCTGTGCCCCCATGGCGAGGATGAGGGCCCCGGAATCTTCGAGAAGGTTCTTCCAGGAATCTCTTCCTCCAATTCGGCAATTGGTCTTAATCTCTACTCCCATGGCCTCGATATAGCCGATATCGACCTCGACGGCCCTTTGTGGAAGGCGAAAGGACGGGATTCCCATGGCCAACACCCCTCCCGGTTTCGAGTGGGCCTCGAAAATCCTGACACCATAGCCCATGCGGGCCAAGTCATGGGCTGCGGCTAAGCCGGCAGGCCCGGCCCCGATGATGGAGATAAGCTTTTCCCTCCTCGAAGGGGGCGATGGAGGGCCTGATTGTTTGGTCGAGGCGTGTTCCACGATGAACCGCTTCAGGGCCCTGATGGAAAGGGGGTCATCGATCCATTCCCTCAAACACGCCTCTTCACAGGGACGGGAGCAGATAAATCCGCATACGGAGGCAAGGGGGTTTGCTTCCCGGACAATAGCCATTGCTTCCCCATCCATTCCCATAGCTACCTTCTCGATATAGCCCCTTACATCCTGGCCAAGGGGACAGGCTTGTTGACAGGGAGCAGGAGGGAGGCTTTCTCCGATAGGGGGAATTGAAACTGGCTCCCGATTCCGATAAATCTCTCCCCGAAGGCTCTCCTCCTCGCGGGTATATTCCCGCAGGATTTCGGCAGGGCATCCCCGCTGGCAGACTGAGCATGGCCCACATCGCAGGAGATCGATTATTGGCCGATGAGTTCTCCCCGCCACCATGGGTGGCAGTTCCTTGGTCCTACTTTTCATAAAAGGGCCCCTTTATAATGAAAGCCCAGTGCTGCGGCCTTCTTATTGAGCTCGAGAAATCTATCCGTCACGCTTTCATCAATTGCTCGAAGGAGAGCTCCTTGTGAGACGATCCCGGTCTGAGCCACAACGGCTGCCAGCAGTATCACATTGGCAACCCGCTTATCCCCTATATCTTCAAGCGCCATCCCGGTCGCCGGTACCTCGACGACACTTCTTCGCAGGCGAGGGACAATGAACTGGGAATCGTAAAAGATCAAACCACCCTTGGCCGCTTGGCGGGAAAAGAGGTCATAAGCTCGTTGGGACATCACTACCACGATATCCGGAATCGTGACCTGGGGGAAATCGATGGGATCTTCGGATATGACTACCTCCGCTCGACACGCAGCACCTCTGGCCGCTACACCATAGGAGTTTGATCCGGCCACGAACTTGCCTTCGAAGGTGGCCGCCCGGCCGAGGAGCAATCCCGCCAAAACGATCCCTTGTCCTCCAAACCCCCCGAACCTAACCTGTACTGTCTTCGACATCGACCCACTCTCCCGTAACGATTTTCCCCTGTAACTCTTCGGGGGAAAGTCCTTCCGCCTCCTCCCTGGGGACACAATTTTCCTTCAACCATTCCATCATCTTCGGCGCCGATTCCAGGAGGTTTTTTGAACCGAATTGGGTTGGGCAGGGTGAAAGCACCTCGATGAAGGAGAAACCCTTGAAGGAGAGGGACTTCTCGATGGATTCCATGAGGGCCAAGGGCTGGGTGACGGAATATCGCGCTACGTACCTGGCCCCGGCAGCCTCGACGAGCTTGCAGAGGTCGAAGGGCCTTTCGGGGTTCCCCAGAGGGGTCGTCGAAGTAGTGGAGCCCCGGGGAGTAGTAGCCGCAACCTGCCCCCCCGTCATCCCATAGATCATGTTGTTTGCACAGATCACCTTGAGGTCGATATCCCGCCGTGCCGCATGGATAAGATGGTTGCCCCCGATGGAGGAAAGATCCCCGTCGCCGCTGATCACCAT
>CBDUXJ010000244.1:0-3916 GCA_965371165.1 uncultured Syntrophobacterales bacterium
GAATTTGGAGCTTTTTACTTTGCCATCGAATTTTGACTTTTTACGAGATCATCAACTTTAGAATGGTCGAAAAAATATTTTGAGCACCGAAGAGCTCCTTTTTCAAAGATCTCGAAACAAACAGTAAAGAACATGCCCAAGGGTAGCTGCCAAAATGGGGGTTAGCATGAAGGTAAAACGAAATACCAGGCAGGAGTTGAAGAGCTGGGAAGAGATCACGTTAGCCAAAGCCCTCAGTCGATTTCCTGAGAGAAGGGAAACCTTTGAAACTGCCTCAGGAATAGAATTGAAGCGTCTTTACACCCCCCTTGACCTGAAGGGGTTCGATTATTCCGAAAAACTGAGCTTTCCGGGTAAATATCCCTTTACGAGGGGTGTACAGCCGACCATGTATCGGGGCCGATTCTGGACCATGAGGCAATACGCCGGCTTTGCCACTGCGGAGGAGACCAACAAGCGTTACCGATATCTCCTGGATCAGGGCCAGACGGGTCTCAGTATGGCCTTCGACCTTCCAACCCAGATCGGCTACGATACCGATCATCCCTTGAGCACGGGAGAGGTGGGAAAAGTTGGTGTAGCCATCGATACCCTGGCGGACATGGAGACCGTCTTCCAGGGTATCCCTCTGGACAGGGTCTCCACTTCTATGACCATCAATGCGACGGCGGCCATCCTATTGGCCATGTATATCGCCGTGGCCGAAAAGCAGGGGGTAAAGCCGGAGTCTATCAGGGGGACTACCCAGAACGAGATCCTCAAGGAATACGTGGCTCGGGGAACCTATATCTTTCCTCCCCGGGAATCCATGAGAATCGTAACTGATATCTTCGCCTTCTGTAAGGATCACCTTCCCCATTGGAATACCATCAGCATCAGTGGCTACCACATGAGGGAAGCCGGTTGCACCGCGGTCCAAGAGGTCGCCTTCACCATGGCCGACGGCATTGCCTACGTTGAGGCAGCCATCAAGGCCGGAATGGATGTGGACTCTTTCGCCTCCAGGCTATCCTTCTTCTTCGGCTGTCACAACAACTTCCTGGAGGAAGTTGCCAAATTCAGGGCCGCGCGCAGGCTCTGGGCACGGATCATGAGGGAGCGATTTGGAGCCAAAAAGGACGCCTCATGTATGCTCCGTTTCCATACCCAGACGGCAGGATGCACTCTCATCCCTCAGCAGCCTGACAACAACATCATCAGGGTTACGCTGCAGGCCTTGTCGGCCGTGTTGGGAGGTACCCAATCCCTCCATACCAACTCCCGGGATGAAGCCTATGCTACTCCCACGGAAGATTCCGTAACCATCGCCTTAAGGACTCAGCAGGTCATCGCCCACGAAAGCGGCGTAACGGATATCGTGGACCCTCTGGCCGGCTCTTATGCCCTCGAGAAATTGACTGACGAGATCGAGGCCAAGGCCCTCGAGTATATCGAAAAGATCGACTCAATGGGAGGTGCTATTGAGGCCATTGAATCCGGATTTATGCAAAATGAAATCCTCAATAGCGCCTATGCCTATCAAAAGGCAATCGAGAATAGCGATCTCATAATCGTAGGGTTGAACGAATTCGTCACCGGTGAAGAGCCCCTCAGGAATCTTCTAAAGATAGACCCCGAGGTGGAGCGATACCAGAAGGAAAAACTGGCCAAAATCAAAACGGAGAGGGACTTTCGTGAAGGAAAGAGGACCTTATCCGCTCTGAGGGAAACGGCAGAGGGAACTGGGAATATCGTCCCTCCCATCCTAGATGCGGTGAGGACCTATGCTACGGTCGGGGAGATATCGGACACGTTGAGGGATGTCTTCGGGGAATACAGGGAAAGCTAACGCCTCCGTTTCGTAGGCGGCTCTGCGGTGCTGCAGTCATGCGTTCAGGGTTTTGCAGATTTTAATTCTAATAGGAAGCAAATTGGCTCTGAGAGTTTCTTTTCAAGGTTCCCAGAGATCCTAACTTGACCGAACGAAGACTTCAAGGGGAGAATCCATGAAAGGGGAGAGGAAAATCCGAGTACTTATCGCAAAGCCCGGATTGGACGGACACGATCGGGGTGCCAAGGTCATCTCCAGGGGCTTGCGTGATGCCGGGATGGAGGTCATCTATACCGGAATTCGGCAAACCCCTGATCAAATCGCGGCCACTGCTATTCAGGAAGGGGTTGATGTCATCGGGCTGAGTTGCCTTTCCGGGGCCCACAACCACCTCTTTCCGCAGGTCGTTGAGGCCTTAAAGGAAAAAGATGCGGAGGAAATTCCCGTCTTCGGCGGAGGCATTATTCCCGTAGGTGACATCCCTGAGCTGAAGAAGGGGGGTATCCGGGAAATATTCCAACCAGGGACAACCATCCGGGATATCGTTCAATTCATCGAGAAGCTCGTCCAACGATAAAGGGAACCTGTCCAACACCAGCAAAGGAGGTTGTTGAAATGATAAAGAGGATAGATCATATAGCCATTGCGGTAAATGATATCGATGATGTGGTTCGATTTTATACCGACACCCTTAAATTGGACCTTTCCGGCGTGGAAGTGGTCACGGGGCAAAAGGCCAAAGTCGGCTTTTTGAAAATCGGAGAGAGTAACATCGAACTGGTTCAACCCGCCAGCGACGATTCCCCCCTCGTCAAATTTCTCGAAACCAGGGGGCCCGGAATCCACCATATTTGTTTCGAAGTAGAGGATATCCAAAAAGAGGTAGAGGAATTGAAAAAACAGGGCGTCCGCATGATCGACGAAACACCCCGTCCAGGTGCGCACAATACAAGGGTGGCCTTTATTCACCCTAAAAGCTCGGGAGGGGTTCTCATCGAGTTAAACCAGCTGCCTGAGCAACACTAAATCCCCCCTAAGGAAATTATAATGAAAAGGAAAATCAAAAGGTTTAAGAATAACATCCTATACTTTCTATTGCTCGCTACCATAGAGGTCATAGGCCTCCTTCCCCGGGGAATAGCCCTAAAGGTGGGTGAAATTACGGGCCGGTTGGCATTCCACCTCCTGCCAAAACTCCGAAAGAGAACCATTGGAAACCTTGCCATTGCTTTTAATGGGGAAAAGGATTCGCAGGAAATCCTTGTATTGGCCAGGGACGTCTTTGCGAACTTGGGAAAGAATGCCTTTGAGCTTTTCGCCCTAAACAGACGTCCCCCCCAGGAAATCAACAAAGTCATAACCTCAAAGGGAGAGGAAGAGATCGAGGAGGCCCTTAAGAAGGGGAAGGGAATTATCTATATTACGGCCCATTTGGGCAACTGGGAGCTTATGGCCGCCTACTTTGCCCTCAGGGGATATCCCCTTAATGTCATCGCCAGATCCATTTACGATGAGAGGATTAATCGAATTCTGCTCAAATTCCGATCGCGATACGGGGTGAAAATCATACTAAGGGGCAAGAGGAGAGAAGGAGAAACCATTGTCGCATTGACCAAGAAGATCCTGAGGGTCCTTAAGGGAAATGGGCTACTTGGGTTATTGATCGACCAAAATGTCAAGGGAATAGATTCGGTCCCGGTCACTTTCTTTGGAATGCCAAGCAGGGCCCCTTCCGGTGCGGCTTCCCTGGCACGGGCCTCTCAGGCCAAGGTCTTATTCGGATATACCTATCGCGGTGAAGACAACCGTCATCATATCGTGACCGAGACGGTAGATGGCCTGATCCGATCCGAAGATCGGGGCAGGGATATTCTATCGTACACTTCCCATTTTACCCGTTTGATCGAGGAAAGGGTGAGGGAGTTTCCATCACAATGGACCTGGATTCACGACAGGTGGGGAAAATACAGGGGGAGGAAAATTAGGGCGAACCGGGAATCGTGATGGCCCGTATTTTGCCTGAGCTTCCGTTCCCTCTGGGATATATTGGCTCAATGGCGACTAGGTTCTTTCCACAATGTATAACAAGTATTCAAGGAAATGGAG
>CBDUXJ010000245.1:0-3914 GCA_965371165.1 uncultured Syntrophobacterales bacterium
ATATGATTGCACCTTGACACACAACGGTAATTTCCCTATACTTCCTGCCTCAGAAAGGCAATTCTTATCAGTTGCCTTTGTGTAGATTCAGGGTAGTACCTAAAAGCTAATGTTATTGACATGGTTATTGTTCTATCCCTAAATACTTTGCATGGCAGGCGGGTATTCGAATTTCGGATTTTCCTATTGAATTCATGCCTCGCCGGTTTGCCCGTCCCGGGCCGGTACGGGCCGGGGAGGCAAAACTTCGCTAGTTAATCGGAGGCGATGATGCCCTACCCCTTCATGTTCGAACCCTTCAAGATAAAAGACCTGGTGGTCCAAAACCGGATCGTAATGCCCTCCATGGGCAATAACTTATCCAACGCTCAGGGCCACCTCACCCCTCGGGCAATAGCCTATTACCTTGCAAGGGCAGAGGGAGGTGTGGGCTTGATCATAACCGAGGCTGTTCCAGTAAGCCTCACAGGCAAGCATAGAGCAGGATGCCTATGCCTATTTGAACCATCCCATGAAGAGGGAATGAAGCGGTTAACCGATGCCATTCATGAGGCGGGATCAAAGGTGGCCATTCAGCTCCACCATGCTGGAAGACTCGTAAATCCTCAGGTGAGTGGGGGTCAGATCGTCTCGGCCTCGGAGATCCCCGTTCGGGCTGGGACGCCCATTCCCCAGGCCTTAAGTCCTAAGGCCATACGAGAGACCATCTCCGATTTTGCACGGGCTGCCAAGAGAGCTCTTAGGATAGGCTTCGATGCCATTGAGATCCACGGTGCCCATGGATATCTCATCCACCAATTCTTTTCATCCAGGTCCAATCAACGCACAGACGATTTTGGCGGCAGTTTGGAGAATAGGATGCGGTTTCCCCTTGAAGTAGCAAAGGCCGTAAAGGAAGCGGCGGGGGACGACTTTCCTCTCATCTTCAGGATCAGCGCCAAGGAATATGAGGAGGGAGGCTATAAACTCGGGGAGGCCCTGGCCTTGGGGAAGAAATTGAGGGATGCTGGAGTCGATATTCTCCATGTCTCAGCAGGGACCACCGAGGGCCCCCAATCATCCCTTTATTGCATTCAGCCCCAGGCCATGCCCGAGGCTTGCCTGGCTCAATTCGCGGAAACGTTTAAAAGAGAGGTCGGTTTGCCTGTCATTGGGGTTGGGCGCATCTCCCGTCCTGAGACGGCCGAGCAGCTTCTGAGGGACAATAAGGTTGACCTGGTTGCTATGGGGCGAGCTCTGCTCGCCGATCCGGAATGGACCAAGAAGGTCAAAGATGGCATTAAGAGGCTAATCAGGCAATGTACTGCCTGTAATGGATGCATTGAGGCCATCACTAACCAGGAACCCATCACCTGTTCCGTTAATCCATTGACTGGCCGCGAAGATCAGGTGCCGTTCATGATGCCCTCAAGACCGAAAAAGATCATGGTGGTGGGAGCAGGCCCGGCAGGATTGGAAGCTGCCTGCATGGCTGCTTCTTTAGGACACCGAGTATCTCTTTATGAACGAGAGGATCGGATTGGGGGTCAATTGTGGGCAGCTTCTGCCCCACCCCACAAGGCCCTTTTAAAGACCATCATAAATTACTATGAGGCCCGACTCCCCCAGTTTGACATCGAGCTACACCTCGGAGAAGACGTTACAGAGAAGGCATTCGACGGAAAAAGGCCGGATCTTTTGATCCTGGCAACTGGATGCCGACCAATCCGTCCTCCTCTTCCTGGAGTGGATCAGCCAAATGTGGTGATGGCCCGTGATGTCTTGTCAGGTTTATGCACTGGTGGAGAGAATGTTCTGGTGGTTGGAGGGGGGTTGGTGGGTTCCGAAACTGCCGAGTTCTTGGCTGAGCAGGGAAAGAAGGTGAGGCTTATAGAGGAACTGGAGGCCGTTGGCTTGGACGTTGAACCAAGGACCAGAGTTCTCCTTTTAGAAAGGCTGAATCGGCTCGGCGTAGAAACGATGACCTGTTGTAAGCTTCAGTCGATCGCCAATGCCCAGGCAATAGTAGAGTTTAAAGGGCAGAGGCTAACCGTACCGGCCGATTCCGTGGTCTTAGCTGTTGGTTCAGAGCCGAACAATGAATTAGAGCTGAAGCTTCGAATATGCGGTTGTAAGATCAAGGTCATCGGGGATTGTAGAACCCCTGGCAACATCAAAGAGGCCGTCCATCAGGGATTTTGGACTGTTTATGAGGATCTTGTAAAGGAAGTATGATGTCGAAGCGGTATGCGTTAAGGTAACTGTCGATTCATAAACTTCGAAGATTCTGACCGGAGTGAACGGATCGTTTTTATCTGTAGAGGAGGGAAGAAATGGAAGGAGGGAAACTCACTCAAAGTTATTACCACACGCCCGGGGAGATTCCACCGGGCATTACTCTGGGCGAATACCTCGAGCGGACGATCCGTCGTTTTCCTGACAAAGCAGCCTTCGTGTTTCGAGAAAAAAGGGTGACCTGGAAGGTACTCGGTCAAATCGTCGATCGACTGGTTCTGGCTCTGATCGACCTAGGCGTTGGCCATGGAGATAAGGTCGCGGTCTTATTCCCCAATCGGCTTGAATTTATTTACTCTGCCCTGGCCCTGGCCAAGATAGGGGCAGTTCTCGTCCCTATTTCAGAAAGGCTTCGCGAGCGAGAAATTCGATATATCCTGGATAGAACTGAGGCAGTCGCATTGATAATGATCCCTGAGTTCTGGGGCTTTTCCTTTTCAGACCTGATCGCTGATATTAAGAAAGATCTACCCCAATTAAGGCATGTCATCGTTTCCGGGAAAAAACATCATCCTCATGAGCTTCTGATGGAGGAACTGATTGAGAAAGACTGGGAGGATCTTTATCCGGACGATTATTACCATCGAGTTTACCTGAAAGAAAATCCAGTGGAACCTGACGACCTGTTGGAGATCGTTTTCACATCTGGCACAACGGGCGAACCCAAAGGGGTCATGCATTCTCACAATACCCGATGCCGGTCCGCCCTCGGAACCATCAATGGGACCCGTCTCACCAGCGAGGATGTTTGGCTGATCATGGTCCCCCTTTCTCACACCACGGCGCTCGTCAATGCCTTTTATACCTCGGTCATCAGTGGATCTTGTGGGGTGCTGTTGGAGACCTGGAACGTCGAGGAGGCCTTAAAGGAGATCGAGCGAAACAGGGTAACAATACCGATTGGGGTTCCCACCATGCCTATCATGATGTTCCAGCATCCTGATCTGGGAAAATACGATATTTCTTCGTTGAGGACAATGGTTCTGGCAGGTGCGCCCTTACCGGTGGAAGTAGCGCGACAGATCATAGAAAAGATGGGGTGCTATGTGACCTCAGCCTATGGTATGACCGAGACCGCTATCAGCAATATCACTTCCCTGGATGACCCTATCGAGGTGGTTTGCAAAACGGTGGGACGTCCGCAACCTGGTATGGAGCATAAAGTAGTCGATAAAAATCGGAGGGTTGTTCCTATTGGTCAAGAGGGAGAGGCTTGCGCGAGGGGGCAAAACGTCTGTATCGGATATTTCAAGGACCCGCAGCGCACATCCGAGGTCATCGACGATCGGGGATGGATTTACAGCGGTGACCTTTCGAAGATAGACGAAGACGGGAACCTGATAATCGTAGGAAGGATCAAAGACGTGATTGTCCGAGGCGGCGAAAACATCTCGCCGACCGAAATTGAGGATATTCTCTATACCTATCCAAAGGTAAAACAGGTGGCGGTCGTCGCCATCCCTGACGAGAGGCTGGGCGAAAAGACCTGCGCATGCATTATTCCGAAGGAGGGGGAATCGATCTTGTATGATGAGATCAAGGCCTTCTTCAAGGACAAAGTAGCAAGATTCAAGATCCCCGATCGTATCGAGGTCATGGATGAGTTTCCCTCAACTCCAAGTGGAAAGACCCGGAAGGTT
>CBDUXJ010000246.1:0-3875 GCA_965371165.1 uncultured Syntrophobacterales bacterium
CCATGGTGTGCCTCGAAAAATCTGTCAAAAAGTTACATAGGGAGACCAATCAGCACATCCCCCTTCTTTCGTCCCTTGCTTTATGGGGCCACCTTCTTTAAGATAACATCCATGAGAAGGCAACTCTCCTTTGCCCTCTTTCTCATGGGATTTGTCGCAATCGTGGGACAAATCCTTCTCATCAGGGAACTTCTGGTTATCTTCTACGGAAACGAGTTGTCCACAGCTATCATATTGGCTAGTTGGCTCATTTGGACTTCCCTTGGCAGCGCAACCCTGGGGAGGATCGCCGACGCCATTTCAAATAAGCATCGGGCCTTCGGATCCGTCCAGATTCTCCTGGCCTTTCTCCTTCCCTCATCCATCCTCATGGTTCGATTATCCAGGATCCTCTGGAATATTCCCGTAGGAGAGGTTATCGGCCTGGCAACGATGATGGTTATCTCCTTTGCCATCTTGGCTCCCTTCTGTTTCCTTTCGGGATTTCTCTTCGCCCTCGGCTGCAGTCTCCACAGCAAGGCAACCGGGGGGAGGGGTAAATCTGTTGGATCCGTCTACCTCCTGGAAGCCATAGGCTCAGGGGTCGGCGGCGTCGCCTTCACAGCATTGTTTGTTCACTTTCTGAATCACCTCCAGACGTCCTTCGCTCTATCAGCCCTGCTGGTTTTTTCCTCCATGTTCCTCGTACTCCATCCCTATGGGGGAAAGAGGGTCCAGTCGTGGGTGTGGGTTTCAGGATCGTTTATCATCGGGCTCTTTATGCTCCTGGTTCTTCAGGGCGAAAAATGGGAGATGATAAGCAGGGGCTGGGAGTGGAAGGGATACCGCCTCCTCGACTCAGAAGACACTTTCTACGGTAATCTGACAGCGGTATCGGCAGGGGAACAGATCAGTCTTTATCAAAACGGACTATGGATGTTTACCTACCCCGATTTGCTCACAGTGGAGGAATCGGTCCATTTCGCCCTGCTCGAACACCCCGAGCCCAAGGGGGTCCTCCTGGTAGGTGGCGGGATTTCCAGTTCCCTGGCTCAAATATTAAAACACCCCACAGTTTCCAGGGTGGATTACGTCGAACTGGACCCCGCGTTAATCGGGTTGGGAAGGCGAACTCTCCCTCGGGAAGCGACCAGGGCCTTAGATGATCCCCGAGTCAACATTATCCATACTGATGGCCGGAAACACATCAAGACCACCGAATCGCGATACGATTTGGTCATTGTCAACCTCCCGGACCCGATGACGGCCCAACTCAATCGGTTCTACACCGTTGAATTCTTCCAAGAGGCGGAGAGGATTACCCTGCCAGGGGGCATCTTGTCCCTCAGCCTCACATCCTCGGAGAACATCATCGGATTTACCCTTGCCCAACTCCTCAACTCGCTCTATCAATCCATGTCCGTGGTATATCGAGACGTTATAGTCCTCCCCGGATCCACGGCCCGCTTCTTCGGATCAATGGAGGACGGGACTCTGGTTTCCGACCCTCAGGTCTTGGTGAAAAGGATCAGGGAGAGGCGTTTAGCATTGAAATATGTGAGAGGGTATTATCTCTTATTTAACCTCTCCCAGGAGAGGCTGGACTATTTTTCGGGAATTTTAAGAGCGTCCAAAGGAACCAGGATAAACCGCGATCTCAGTCCTTCCTGCTATTTTTACGACATCGTCCATTGGAGTGCCCAATACACCCCGCGCTTGAAGCAAGTCTTCCTCTTTCTTGGCCGAATCGAATCGATGTGGTTTATCCTGATGGTCGCGGTATTCACTGCCTTGTTTTTTCCCTTTGTCCACCGAAAGACTCAGGAAAAGGCCCTGAAACCTGCGTTGATCTATGCCGTTTTCGTCACGGGGTATTCCGAAATGGCCTTAAACGTGGTCCTCATTTTAGCCTTTCAGATCTTCTATGGCTACGTCTATTATAAGATCGCCATGTTGATCACCGGGTACATGGTTGGTTTGATCCTCGGAAGCTGGCATATCACCCCCTCTGTAGAGAGGATAAGAAAACCTCTGTGGATACTCATGCCCATTCAAGGGGGCCTAGCCCTTTATGCCATCCTCCTTCTCGGGATAATCATTTTGTTCCAGGGCTCACATCACCTCTCCCGAATATTCTCCATTATGGAAGCGGGATTTCCGCTTTTGACTTTAGTGGCGGGATACCTGGGAGGATTGCACTTCCCCTTGGGCAATGCTATGTATTTAGCCGGAGGGAAGGAAGTGGGGAAGGTAGCCAGCCTGGTCTACGGCGTGGATCTATTGGGGTCATCGGCTGGAGCCCTCTCGGCCGGGATTATTCTCCTGCCCGTATTGGGGATTGCAGATACCCTCTATGTAATCACAGCGCTCAACCTCTCCGCCCTGGGATTGCTCGGATTCGTTGGAACGTCAAAGGTGTCTCTACACCAATGGATAAGAAAATGAAAAAAAAGGGAGGGGCTATTTTTTATACGCTTAACCAGGGTTATTTGGTTTGGATGGTTCAGAGGGTTACTCGGGTTGCTTGGGTTACTTGGGTTGCTTGAGTTAATTGGGTTTCTTGGGTGCTCCACTGACCTTTAGTGCAAACCCCTTTCTCCCCTTTCCTATTCGACCACCCCCAGCTCAAACCTGCACCATTCCTGTGATTAATTGAAACGCTCATAAAAAAGACAGATGATGACCCTGACCCCCATCAGGTGTCAATCAATTTTTAGTACCCATAGCATCTTGTATTCAACAAAAAGGCAAGGCCATTGCTGACCCTGCCCTCTCTACTTACCTAATCACTTCTTAACAATAGACCTTAAAATATCAGGTCGGTCTGTAATTATACCATCAACCCCCCTCTTAATCATGCGTTTCATATCCGATTTGTTGTTTATCGTCCATACAAAAACGTCTAGTCCTAATCCATGAGCTTTCTTAACCAACTTAGATGTCATCCCGCGACCATGACCACTTGCATGAATATAATTACTTGCCCAACATACTCCACCAGCGGCTTTGATCGCCTGCGAAATCGAGTCAAAGTCATCAATGTCGAATCCAGCCATCCAAGGAGAGGGACCACGTTTTTTCTTTTGGATTGTGTCACGATCTTTTTTTGTTCTCGTTACATGAGCGGTAGGAACCCTGGGCATAATTTTCTTAATATGCCTAAGGCTTCTCCAATCAAAAGAAATAATCCTTACTCTGTCTGTAAATCTCTCTTCCTCAAGAATCTTCGCTATCGCACTCACAAGAACTTCTGGGGAACTCGACTCTTCGGGCTTTAATGGCGTAGTTTTGGGTTCAATAAATAAATTTGTACTTTCATTTGTGCTTTTAACTAATTTTATGACGTCACGCAAGGTCGGAATACGTTCCCCGCTAATGCTTTTCCGTCTCGGATACCTCTCGGCATATTTTGTTGAACGTTTTAACTTACCTACATCGTACGACTGAACTTTTGCTAACGTTAAATCTTTAATAAGAGGCCCGGCCTTTAACCACTTTCCCTGGGCATCACGAGTAATTCCGGTATTTAATCTGTAATCATGAGTAACTACAAGCACGTTGTCCGAAGTAAGATGAACGTCCAACTCAATAGCATCGACTCCGATTTCCATGGCTTTCTTAAATCCCGACAGTGTGTTCTCAGGCATAAGCCCCGCTGCTCCCCTATGACCAATTATTTTTAAATCATTTGCTGCCGCTGGGGATACCACCAAAAGCAAGAATACGAACACAAAAAATAATTTGGTTGCTTGTCTTCTTAATGATTTCTTCACTGTTTTTTCTCCATAATATCCGATTGGTATGTTCGTAAATAAAGTGATTCTTCTCCCTCCCGCTGCCCCGTTTTCTATGAAAGAAAAGAACAGGGGGCAGGTCTCAACATTTGACATTTACTG
>CBDUXJ010000247.1:0-3847 GCA_965371165.1 uncultured Syntrophobacterales bacterium
GAATGAGGCGTACATAGAAGTACGCTGCAATGACGAAGGATGCAGCGCAACGCAGTAGATGGACTTTTTACGAAGCCGTCAATTTTTCGATTTCAACAAGCTCTATCCCTTCCCTATCAACTCCTTTGCCTTCTCCACGGCAACAGCGGCATCTTTGCCGAAGGCATCGGCGTTGATTTCGTCGGCAAATCGTTGGGTGACAAGGGCCCCGCCGATCATCGTCCTAACCGTTAATCCCGCTGACTTTAAGGCCTCGATGGTGGTTTTCATGCCGGGCATGGTGGTAGTCAGAAGGGCGGACATCCCAACGATGTCGGCTTTTTTCTCCCTGGCCATTTCCACAAATTTTTCGCTGGGGATATCCGTGCCCAAATCGATCACCTCGAATCCCGCCCCTTCCAACATCATCCCCACAAGATTTTTGCCGATATCGTGCTGGTCCCCCTTAACCGTACCAAGCACAACCTTGCCAATGGACTCTACTCCCGTATCGGCCAGAATGGGCTTCAAAAGGGCCATCCCCGCCTTCATGGCTCGAGCAGCCAGCAGGACTGTGGGGACGAAACACTCATTCCTCTTAAATCGCTCGCCTATTACGCTCATCCCCGCTATGAGGCCTCCATTGAGAATGTCTTGTGCTGACAGTCCTTCGTCCAAGGCCTCCTGTGTAAGCCCCTCCACTTCCTTGAAATTTCCCTCTTGCACCATCAAGGAGATCTCATTTGGGTCTGCCATGACGAACCCCTCCTCTCGCCTTCAATCGAGTTTCCCCTGCCTGAATGCCGTAAGGTAGTTCATGCAGAACTTATCTTTCCCCAACAAGGTCATTGTGGTAATCAAATTGGCCATAATGCGCTTGTCACATGGATCCAGGATGACTGCGTCCAAACCCTTGGTCATGGCCATAGCCAAGAACATCTGGTTCACCTGCTTCCGCTTGGGAAGGCCATAGGAGACGTTACTCAGGCCACAGATTGTATGGACCCCTGGAAATGCTTTCATAATCGCCTCAATGGCCTCCAATACTGCCATCCCATATCGTGTATCCGTGCTGACTGGGGTAACTACGGGGTCGATATAGATATCCTCTATGGGAACCCCGTCTTTGGTGAGTTTCCCAATTAAGTCAGAGGCGATCCGAATTCTGTCCTCCGCGGAAGCGGGCATTCCCCGGTCATCCATGCAGAGTCCAACTACGTTGGGCTTGTGCTCCTGGATCAAGGGTATCAGCTTGGCGTATCGTTCCTTCTCCGCGGTGATGGAGTTGACCATCGCCTTCCCTTTACAGAGAGGGATCACCTCCGCAACGGCAACGGGATTCGGGCTGTCGATGCATATGGGGATATTTACCGAATCCTGAATCAATTGAACCCCCCATTTGAGGGATTCAATCTCCTCGTCCATCAACGTAGCGGTGTTGACATCGATGACATGGGCTCCGGCATCAACCTGATCCCGTGCCTCTTTCTCAATACATGCTGCATCCCTATCCCTGATGGCCGGCTCAATGCCTTTTCTGCTAGAATTGATCCTTTCTCCTACCACCAACATGGCGTTACCACCCCTGGGGTTGAGTTTATCCCTTCTGGGACTTCTCCCATTCCTTATCCCTCAAAAGCCTTCTGAGGGCCTTTCCCGCGGCGCTTCTCGGGATTTCATCCACGAATTCGATGACCGCCGGAACCTTATAAGGAGCCATCCTGGGCTTGCAAAACTCCTTGATTTCCTCTTCCGTCGCCTGCTCCTCCTTTTTCAGCTCAATGAATGCCTTACCCACTTCCCCCTTCAGCTCGTCGGGAATCCCGACGATGACGAGGTCCTTGATCTTGGGGTTGATGAGCATGATGTCCTCCACCTCGCTGGGGAACAACTTCTCCCCGCCGACATTGATCATGTCCTTCTTGCGGTCAACGATATAGGCATAACCATCCTCATCCATGATGGCGATATCCCCCGAATGAAACCACCCCTCCTCATCGAAAACCTCCCGTGTCGCCTCTGGCTTATTCAGATACCCCTTGGTCACACAGGTGCCCCTAACGCACAATTCGCCCCTCTGCCCGACGGAGACCTCATTTCCCTTTCCATCGATCACCTTCAACCCGGCATCGGCCATGCCATACCCGCAGGAACCGATCCTGGTCTCGGTATATGGCGCCGTTGTCCCCACGCAGGAGACCTCAGTCAGCCCCCACGCCTCCGCATACCCCCACTTGAGTTTCTCCTCAACCAGTTTGATCAGTTCCACGGGCATCTTCGTGGCTGCCGACAGACAGAATACAACCGAATCGATCTTCCTCTTCTCGACGTCCGGGGTCTTGACAAAGAGGTTGTACATGGGAGGAACCCCGATAAAGCAGGTGGGACGGAGCTTTTCTATATCATCCAGGGCCTTTTCCGGATAGAAACGTTCCACGGTAATCACAGTCCCCCCCCGGCTGAGCATCCCGAAGGTCCCGTTAACGAGCCCCCAGCAGTGGAAAATGGGAGTTGCCACCATGAGGGTATCATCTTCTTTGAAATGGATCTTGCCGAATTCGGTTACATTATGGGTGATATTCTTGTGGGTTGCCATCACCCCCTTTGGCCAACCCGTCGTGCCAGAGGTATACATGAGGTGGCAGAGGTCTTCTTCATGCACTTCCGCCGGTATGAATTCATCCGAGGCCATCCCCACGATGTACTCAAAGGCCATGGAATCATCCTTTTTGTCACCGCCCAAAAGAATCTTGTGTTCCATCGATTTGACATTGCCCCTCACTTTATCCAAAATCGGCTCACGGCCATTGTCAACGATGACCGCCTTCGTCTGGCAGTCCTTCAGGATATATTCCACCTCTATGTCTTTCAACATGGCATTGACCACATTGACAACCAAACCCGCCCTTACCGCTCCCAGGTAGTTCATCAGTAGTTCCGGCAAGCTGGGAAGGAATAACGAAACGACGTCCCCCTTTTTCAATCCCAAGCTGAGGAGACCATTGGCCACCTTGTTAACGAGTTTGTCGAACTCGGCATAGCTGATCCGCCCGTCCTCGAATATGATGGCCGTTTTATCCGGCGACTTCTCCACCCACGGTTTGAAACAACTGGCCATGTTCATAAAATCACCCCTCCCTTTGTCTCCAATCAGAAATCATCAATCCATTTAAGGACACCATTGGTTCTCTCTTCCCAAAATATCACTGGCCAACCTATCTTCAACCAACACCAAAGGATTGTCAAGCATCCATCAAACTTTGAATGTATGCTGAACGATTGTTTCCGGTTTTATCGTGTTTAAGACAAGGAAGGAAGGATATCATGCCGATTTTCCTTATTATTGTACCTCAAAAAACGGTATTTTGGCAAATTAATCTTGACTAATTTAGTAAATAATGTTAGTTTCGAACAAATAAATTGGAGATTCAAAGCAGTTATGGCGTGAGGGCTGTTCTCCACATCGTCGCAAGGGCAAAGGGGGTATATCTTACATTTTGGGGAATCTCTTTGGAAATTGACATGTTAGACATGCATTTGGATGAGGTAGAGGTAGATATCCGCCCACCCGAAGGCCGATGGGAGACCTTAGTTGAAAAGGAGGGGGTGGTTCCATCCTCTTCATTTTTAGTATAATTCTTTAGTGATTTAGTAGGGAACGTGTCCTGAGGGGTCCGATGGGATTTATCGAATGACGGTATTTCTTCATCTCAATCACTCAGAAAGCAGGTGATTCACGGCTTTAACCCGTATTCCCTTTTGGGGGACGCTGTTAGGTCCTTTGGTTTCCTAACCCAATCAAAGGGAGGTATGAAGGCGCCTATGTCGGGGCCCTCATCTTAGGCCAGTTGGAGGCCTTCGGAATTCT
>CBDUXJ010000248.1:0-3825 GCA_965371165.1 uncultured Syntrophobacterales bacterium
TGACTAAAGATGAAGCGCAACGCCGCAGATGGACTTTTTACGAAGCCGTCAATCTTGGTGGGCGGAACAGGGCTTGAACCTGTGACCTTCGGCTTGTAAGGCCGACGCTCTCCCACCTGAGCTACCCGCCCCTTTTAGCCGGATAATACTATAATACCCACTAAAGAACCCATGTCAAGAGAAGAATACCAAAGTTTCCTCAGTTTTGGAGGTAAACCGTGGGACGATGAGCGTAACCTCCCGGAAAACTTGGGGGACCACCCACATGGAATGATGGAATATTGGAAAAGTGGAATACTGCGTATAGAGAGGGTTGGTTTCAGGAGGCCAAATATCGGTCTACTTCCTCAGGCCACCTCCGCCTCTTTCTCGTAAACGATGATGGGGCTCTCCTTATTGAAAATCACCTCATCGCTGATGATGCATTCCTTGATATTAGACTGGGATGGAATTTCGTACATAACGTCCAACATCACGTTCTCCAATATCGACCTAAGGCCTCGTGCGCCCGTCTTCCGCTTGATCGCGTCTTTTGCTATGGCCCTTAGGGCGCCTTCGGTGAATTTCAATTTAACATTTTCCAATTCGAAGAGTCTTTCATACTGTTTTGCCAGGGCATTTTTGGGCTTCGTGAGGATATCGACCAGGGCCTCTTCTCTGAGTTCGTTCAAAGTAGCAATTACCGGCAAGCGACCGACAAATTCGGGAATGAAACCGAACCTCAGGAGATCCTCGGGTTGTACCTGCTCCAAGATATCGTCGCCTTTCCCAACGAACCTCTTCTTAATATCCGCCCCGAAACCCATCTTCTTAATACCAACTCTTTCCTCGAGGATCTTCTCCAAACCGATGAAAGCGCCACCGCAAATGAATAAGATATTCGTGGTATCGATCTGCAAGAATTCCTGCTGGGGGTGTTTCCTCCCACCCTTGGGGGGCACGCTGGCCATGGTCCCCTCGATAATCTTCAATAAGGCCTGCTGAACCCCTTCACCTGAAACATCCCTCGTAATGGATGGACTATCGGATTTCCTCGAAATCTTGTCAATCTCATCGATGTACACAATCCCCTTCTCCGTCCTTTCCACATCGTAATCCGCCGCCTGCAAGAGATTGAGGATGATATTCTCCACATCCTCGCCCACATACCCTGCCTCCGTCAATGAGGTGGCATCGGCGATGGTAAAGGGAACATCCAGTATACGGGCTAAGGTTTGCGCGAGAAGGGTTTTCCCGCATCCCGTCGGCCCAATCAAGAGGATGTTGCTCTTCTGTAATTCCACATCTCCCATGCTAACCTTGGAATCGATTCTCTTATAATGGTTGTGGACAGCCACGGACAAGATCTTCTTGGCCTTCTGCTGCCCGATCACGTACTCATCGAGGCGATCCTTGATCCCCCTGGGCTTTGGAACGGCCACCTTGCTCCTGATCAGCTTGTCCTCTTCCGATTCCTCTGCGATAATCTCATTGCACAACTCGATGCATTCATCGCAGATGTAGACCGTGGGGCCCGCGATTAGCTTCCTCACCTCATCCTGACTCTTTCCGCAAAAGGAACAATGTAATACCGATTCCTTCCCTTTCTCGTCTCTTCTCATGCCCTCCCTCCCGAGGAAACCTTCATCAAGATTATAGCAAAATTGGTCGCTTGACTACCACCTCATCTATGATTCCATACTCCTTTGCCTCTTGTCCGGACATATAAAAATCCCTATCCGTGTCCGCAATAATCTTTTCCAGGGGTTGACTGGTATGGTCACATAATATCTTATTGAGCTCTTCCCGGAGCCGTAAGATCTCCCTTGCCTGGATGTCAACATCCGATGCCTGCCCTTGAAACCCCCCCATAGGCTGATGGATGAGTATCCTGGAGTGGGGAAGGGCGCACCTCTTTCCCTTCTCCCCGGCAGCCAAAAGCAGGGCCCCGATGCTCGCAGCCTGTCCCATACACAGGGTAGAAACTTCGGGCTTGATATACTGCATGGTATCGTATATCGCCAAGCCAGCAGTTACCAAGCCTCCGGGGGAATTGATATAGACATTAATATCCTTGTCAGGATCCTCAGATTCCAGAAAGAGCATCTGGGCGATCACCACATTTGCCACATCATCATTGATGAGCGTCCCGACGAATATAATTCTCTCCTTTAGAAGACGGGAGTAAATGTCATACGCCCTCTCCATCCTCCCATCTTTTTCGATAACGATTGGAATCAGTGGCATATTCCCTCCTGCCCCTTGGAAAATCAGTTAACGGTTATGTTGCTCCTTTTCAGGAGAAAGTCCAGGGTCTTTTCCTCCACAATCCTGGCCTTCAGCTCTTCCATCCGGTCGTCCTTCTGATAATACCCCCTTACCTTCTCCACATTCTGATTCGTTCGAAGAGAAATCTCCCTCAACCTTTGCGTCACCTCTTCATTCTCGACCGAGATTCCCTCCAAAGCCGATATCTTTTCAAGGATGAGCCCCTGCTTCACCCGTTTCACAGCGGTCTCCTCAAAATTCTCTCGGAGCTTCCCCTCCCCCACTCCTACATCTTTCAAGGCCAATCCCTGAGAGGCCAATCTGATTTTGGTGTCAGTCACCAGATATTCGATTTGCTGTTCCACCATACTTCGAGGTACATCAAAAGAATTGCCCTCGATCAACCTCTCCATGAGTTGGCTCTCGAGATCCCTCCTTTTCGATTCCTCTCCTTCCTTCTCCAAATCCTTCTTGATCCTGGTTTTGAGTTCCTCAAGGTCCTTATACTCACCGATATCCTTGGCGAATTCGTCGTCCAGTTTCGGCAGGATCTTTTCCTTGATCTCCTTAATCCTAATTTGAAAAACGGCACGTCTCCCCGCCATTTTGGGATGGTCCTCAGGAAAGGTCATTTCAACCTCCACCTCGTCATCCCGCTCCGAGCCTATGATTTTCTCATCGCACCCGGGGATAAACCCTTCGCTGCCTACCTGCCGCATGAAATCCTTTCCACTGCTCCCTTCAAAAGGCCTCCCATCGGAGAATCCCTCATAGTCAATGATGACGAAATCACCCTCCCCTACCTTCCTCCTCTCCTCCACCGTTACCAACTGGGCATGGAGGTTCTGTAACTCCCCCAACCGCTTTTCCACATCTTCCCCTGTCACTTCGACTTTGCTTGCCTTGAGGCGAAGGCTGAGGTAGTCCTTAACGTGAATCTCGGGTTTCACCTCCACGATAGCGGAATACTCGAAGGCCTTTCCCTCCTCCAATGTCCCGTTATCTATGGTGGGCTGCGCAACCGGTTTGATGTCCTTGTCTGATATGGCCTTCAAATAGGTATCGTTGATGAGCTTGCTTATGACCTCATCCTTAATGTAGTCGCCATAATACCGTTGGAGTATAGCGCGGGGCACCTTACCAGGCCGAAATCCCTTTACTTTCGCCTTTTTGCTCAGTTTCCGATAAGCGGACCCGATCTCCTTGGTAACAATCTCTCCGGGGACCTCTATCTGGAGCCTCTTTTTCGTGGAACCGAGATCTTCAACGTCGATTCTTACCATGAGGCGGGACTAACCTCCATTTCCGTACGGAGTACATACATGGTGCGAGAGGGGGGACTCGAACCCCCAAGGTTTTCACCGCTGGATCCTAAATCCAGTGCGTTTGCCAGATTTCGCCACTCTCGCCTCTTCGAATATGGGATATGAAATTCGGGGTAGGAGATTGAGAGGAGAGCGATTTCCTCATTTCTCTATCGTCCGGAAATCTCCATCATGCTTCCCTACCTCAATTATGGTCCTGGTGAGCCGTGGAGGAATCGAACCTCCAACCTACTGATTAAGAGTCAGTTGCTCT
>CBDUXJ010000249.1:0-3814 GCA_965371165.1 uncultured Syntrophobacterales bacterium
CAATAGGGCCAAAAGGAGCACCTCTGTCCGATCCGAAACGGCTACGATAATCGAGAACAATGTGGTGACGATTATCTTGACCCTTGGGTCGAAATAATGAAAAAGGGAATTGCCGTGTGAAAACTCCTCAGCTACCATGTGATGGTCCCTTCATCTACCCTCCTTTTCTGCTTCTCAAATAGAGGATGATTCCCATGATGCCGAAGATAAAGCCGATTCCTCCCATCACCTGAAAGAATGAAACCCCTTCGGTCTGCCGCTTTGCAAGGAGCCTCATGATGGGCTTCAATTTTTCATCCAGGGCTTCCTCAACTACCGCACGGAACTGTTCCATTTCAAAGGGGCTCAACTGACTTGCAGGCGTTCCTTTTTCCCCTTCCTTCTCCCCTTGGGAGACCATTTTTTCGTCCTCTCGGGGATCGAATTTACCAACATTACCCTCGGCTAGCAATTCCCCTGCGGGGATAATGTATTCGTCTCTATGCCCCATACTGGCCGTGAGTACGATCCTCAATTCCGCCCTTTTTGGGGGTTTGAAGGGGAATTCGCCGTTTTTATCGGTTTTTCCCTCCAGCAATTTATTGCCGAAACTGTCGAATACCTCAATCCTTGAGTTTTGGCATCTCTTCCCATCGCTGAAATAGCTTTCCGTGAAGACTCTATCTCCTTGTACGTAAGCGAAAAGCACCACTCTATGCGCTAAAGTATAAGAGGCGGAGGCAGCAAATATGACCAACATAAGAGAAATCACAGAAGGCCAGGGATTTCGAGATAGTTGAATTTTTCTCGGTGGACTATCTTTTGGCATGTACGACCTCCAATATTTCCGGTTTGAGTTTCCTTAAAAATCCCGCCGAAAAGAGGGTTATGAGGCCCTCGATGATCATGATGGGCAGATGGGCGATGATCACTACCTTGGCTATCCCTATAAAGGACTCTCCCGTAAAAACAAGGGAGATGGCGACCATGGTGCTGCCCAACAGTATCCCCAAGAAGCCACTTGCAAAAGCAGCTCCCATTGAGATCAAGTTGTTTCTCCCTCTGACACCATAACCGAAAAGATAGAAACAGATGATTGCGGGAAAGGCCATAGTGAATGTATTCACCCCAAGACTGGTGATGCCGCCAAACTGAAAGAGAAGGGCTTGGAGGAAAAGGGCGACGAGTATTGCCGGAAAGGCCGACCATCCCAGCAATAATCCCGTCAGTCCGATGAGAACCAGATGGACACTTGATGGCCCAATGGGTACGCGGATCAATGAGGCCACAAGGAATGCGGAAGTGAGGATTGCGACCTGAGGAATCCTGTCGTAGTCCAATTTCTTCAGGCCGATGCCACATCCCGCGGCGGTGAGGGCCGCCCCCGTGATTAGAACGGGTGGGGATAAAACACCCTCGGAAATGTGCATGTCCCTTCCTCCTATTTCATGTCGTGCGCCTTTATCCAGAGCACGGCGGCTATCTCAACGACCTTCCCTGCATCTGCTCCCCAGCCATGATAGCACGTTATTTTAAATAGTATCTGATTAGTATTACTTTTTTGTTAATCGTAACTCCCTTCTCGGTTAATGTCAAGAGAGTTCATTCTGGAGTTTCCTTAATTATTGGAGAAAACCGTTGTCCTTGAGCGTAAATTGCTGGAGAGGTGGGGTACCCATCGAGGGTGAGCAGAGCTTGTCCTGAGCAGAGCCGAAGGAAAGGGGAAAGCCAGCCCTTCAGAGGCTGGAAGGGGTAAGTATTCCCCGCCTGCGAGCCCCGCAAGGGTCACCTCGAAAGCACTGAAGCGAAAGGACAACGGTTTTCACTTATTAAAAATAGAATTCGCTATATAATCAATAGGTTGCAAAAACACTCCCTATAAAAATCAAGAAACTCCAGAGTTCATTGAACCATGGATCCATATTGTCATCCTTTTCCGATGGTGTTATCCTTGCTATAGCTCAAAGAGAGGTTGAAGCGCTTCGATGAAGTTTCTCAAGATAAGAAGGTTGTACCTGCCCGCCATTTCCATTTTGGCAATAGTATTCACCCTCATCGTTATGCAGGCCATATCGACCTACCGGAATATTGACCGAGAGAGGCGTCATTTAGAGGAATTTTTGCAAAGACGTGGGGATAGCCTTCTCCATGCAATTGATGCGATGATTCATACGGGTGGCATCAAATCGGATAATTTGGGCTCATTATTCGACCATGTCGTCGGGGAGCATGACATAGCCTACATCGGCCTCATCGATGAGAAGAAACGCGTTATCGCCCATGCGAGTCAGATCGGTACCAAAACAATGGATAGAGCTGACTATTTTGATTCATTCGAAGGGGAAAGGTCGATAACAAGGGTTCAAAGACTAACCGGAGGTCAGAAAGTTTACCAGCTTATACGCTTCTTCACGACGGCCGGGGAAAGGGAGGTCGATTCTTCAAAAACTCCCGATCCCAAAAGTCGATATACCCTCATCCTGGGAATATGGATGACGGAATACGAGAAGGCCCGGCGAGAAGATCTTCGGCATGCCCTGACCATGGGGGGAATACTGCTGGTATTGGGTTCAGCCGCCATCTATTTCATCTTTTTCGTCCAAAGCTATTATCTGGTCGAAAAGACCCTCGATGAAATGAAGAGTTATACGGAGAATGTGGTGGAGAATATGCCCAATGGCCTGATTTCCGTCGATGGGAAGGGGAAAATCGTCTCCATAAATAGGAACGCTTCTGATCTCTTGGAGTTGAAAGGGAGGCGAGTCCGAGATAAATCCTTTGATCAGGTAATCGGGCGGGATATTTTTGACCTGCGCGAAACTTTGGAATTGGGGAGGGAGATCATCGAGCGGGAGGTCTTATGCCGGACAAACGGGGGAAAAGTCGTCCCCGTGAGCATCAGCGCCACCCCTTTAAGGGATGCCGATGGGAAAAGTGTGGGAGCGGTCACGATACTACGCGACCTGAGGGAGATTCGGGAGTTGCAGGAAAAGGTTCGAAGATCCGAGAGGTTGGCTTCCCTGGGAAGACTGGCTTCGGGAATAGCCCATGAGATCAGAAATCCACTGAGCTCGATCAAGGGATTTGCCCAATATTTTCAAGGAAAATTGAAACCTGCGAGCCAGGATAAGGATTATGCCGATATCATGATCAGGGAGGTGGAAAGGCTGGACCGGGTGATCGCAGGCCTTCTCGATTTCGCCAGGCCCCAGGAGCCTCGCCCTGAATCGGTTTCTATCGGGGAGATCCTGGATCATTCTTTAAAACTGCTCCAATCAGACCTTCAGAGCAAGGAGATCGGGGTCGAAAGGAATTATGATGACGGGGAAATGAATCTCAACGTCGATAGAGACCAGATTACCCAGGCCTTCTTAAATATATTCAAGAACTCCCTGGAATCCATGGAGGGGGGCGGGAAGCTGAGGGTTTCCCTTGGCCTCAATCGAGATAAAACGATGGTCGAAATCAGGGTTTCCGATACGGGATGCGGTATTTCCAGGGAAAACCTCCCCAGGATATTCGACCCCTTCTTTAGCACGAAAAAGAAGGGAACCGGGCTCGGCCTCGCCATCACCATGAAGATCATAGAGAACCATAGGGGTGAAATCGGCGTAGATAGTTCCGGGGGGAAGGGGACGACCTTTAGAGTTCTGCTTCCCTTGGGGTGAGAATTTGTTGTGGAGCCATGTTTGACGATCTCGTAAAAAGTCAAAATTCGATGGCAAAGTAAAAAGCTCCAAATTCAAGGCGCGCAAATCCTGAGGAATGAGGCGTACTTACAGTACGCTGCAGTGATTCACCCTGTTAAATATTTTCTTTGTTTGATGTTACTGTT
>CBDUXJ010000250.1:0-3792 GCA_965371165.1 uncultured Syntrophobacterales bacterium
GTAAATCATTGCAGCGTACTTCTATGTACGCCTCATTCCTCAGGATTTGCGCGCCATGCATCTGGATCTTTTTCTTTGCCGTCTGATTTATGACTTTTTCGAGACCATCAAGATTCCTTCAATTTTCCCACCATTTTCCCGTTAGATGCTTACTCTCACTGGAATCCCATCGTCTTTCAGATTGGCTTCAGTTGAAGGTTATGATCATTCACCTTGGTTTCTTGAAATGATCATATCCTTTCCTCCTGGGTCTATATTCTTTGCCATCGTCCAGGAGTAACCTCAGGCCATAGCGAGGGTCTACGATTTCACCAATGGGGGTGATCTTCAAACCGGATTGGCGGAAGAGACCCAGAAGTTTGTCTCCCTTTTTCCTGGGAGTGGTGAGCAGTAATTCATAATCCTCCCCCCCGGAAATGGCCAGATCGATATCCCTGGAGATATATTGGGGGGCCTTTTTTCTATATGCTTCCGAGAGGGGAAGTTGAGAAATCCAGATTCTCGCTCCCGCATGGCTTTCTTCAAGGATATGTCCCAGATCTGCCATTAGACCATCGCTGATGTCGATCATGGCGCTGGCAAGATGGTTTTTGGCAATGAGTCTGCCTTCGGCGATTCGCGGAGTGGGGGAGAGGTGCTTTTCGATGAGTTCGGCCAGGTCGCTATCCCGGGCACGGGATATGCTGGAATCGCCCTTATGGGACTTTAGAATCCGTAACCCCAAGGCCGCATTTCCCAAGGTACCGGTTACCATGATCTGATCACCGGCCTGGGCCCCTTTGCGATAGATAACTTCTCCCGCCTTTCCCCGGCCAATGAGCGTGATATTGATGGTTAGCTTTCGTGCAAGGGCTGTGTCCCCTCCGATTAACGAAAGATTGTACTGCTCCGCCACCTGCTGAACCCCGCGGAAAAGCTCCTTAATCCAACGGAATCGAAGATGGAAGGGAAGTCCCATGGACAATAAAAAGTACTGGGGGGTTCCCCCCATGGCTGCTATGTCGCTGAGATTGATGGAAAGGGCCTTCTTGCCGAGGCGAAGGGGGTCCGTGTAGTCTAATCTGAAGTGGGTGTCTTCTATGAGAATATCCGTGGTAACAAGGCAGACGCACTTCTTGGGGAGGGTCATCACGGCAGCATCATCGCCGATCCCCGCTGCAATGTTAGGATCCCTCAGGGATGTATTCCCTCGGATCCAGCTGATCAGGCCGAATTCGCCGATTTCCTTAAGTTCCACGGGTTTCTTACTTTTTAACCCTCCTAATACGTCGATCTCTCCTTGATTTCTTCTTGTCCAATGCGATCGCTAAGATATCATCCATGTGTTTGGCAAGGACGAAGTCCATTTTTTTCCTGGCATATGCAGGAACCTCAACTAAATCCTTCTTGTTCTGGTGGGGAATTATGAGCGTGCTTATCTTTCCCCTCAATGCCGCCAGGGTCTTCTCCTTGATTCCACCGACGGGTAAGATCCTTCCCCGTAGCGTAATTTCCCCTGTCATTGCCACATCCTTCTTTACAGGGATATTTGTCAAGGCGGAGATGATGGAAATAGCCATGGTCACTCCGGCCGAGGGACCGTCTTTGGGGATAGCCCCAGCGGGGACATGGATATGGATTTCCCTTTCAGCAAAGAGATTCTCCTCAATGCCCAACTTCTTCGCCTTTGATCGGGCATAGGTTAAAGCCGCCTGGGCAGATTCCTTCATTATATCTCCCAGGTGGCCTGTGAGGAGCAATGATCCCTTTCCCTTAACCGCCGAGGCTTCGACGCAAAGCATTTCGCCTCCAGCCTGCGTCCATGCCAGGCCCGTGCTAACGCCGACCTCGTTCTCCTCCCGTTCGGCTTCGGCTAGATATCTTGGTGGGCCCAAGAACTTATGCAGATTCGCCGCTGTTACCCTGGTGAACCCGTTCTCCCCTTCTGCAATTCTCCGGGCAACCTTCCGGCAGATTGAGGAGAGTTCCCGTTCCAAGTTCCGCAGGCCTGCTTCCCTCGTATACTGAACGATGATTTGAAGGATGGCTTGATCGGTAATGTCCAGTGCCCTGCCGTCGATGCCATTTTCGTTCAGTTGTCGAGGCAGAAGGTATTTTCTGGCGATGCGCAATTTTTCCTGTTCCGTATATCCAGGCAGATCGATAACCTCCATACGATCCTTCAGGGCAGATGGTATGGGGTCAGTCAGGTTGGCCGTGGTGATGAACATCACCTTGGATAGATCGAAGGGGAGATTGAGGTAGTGGTCGCTGAAGGCCTCATTCTGTTCCGGGTCCAACACCTCCAGGAGGGCAGCTGATGGATCACCGCGAAAATCTTGTCCGATCTTATCCACTTCATCCATCATGAAGACCGGATTATTGGAGCCCGCTTGTTTTATACTCTGGATAATTCTTCCCGGAAGCGCCCCCACGTATGTCCTTCGATGTCCCCGTATTTCGGCCTCATCCCGAATTCCCCCTAATGAGATCCTGACAAACTTTCTTCCCATGGCCCCGGCTATGGATTTCCCTAGGGATGTCTTTCCTACTCCGGGGGGGCCGGCAAAGCAGAGAATGGGGCCCTTCATCTGTTTCTTGAGTTTATGAACGCCCAAAAATTCCAATATCCTTTCCTTAACCTTTTCCAGGTCGTAATGATCATCATCTAACACTTGCTTGGCCCTTTTGATGTCCAAGTTATCGACTGTGGAAATGTTCCACGGAGTCTCCACGAGCCAATCGATATATGTTCTAACCATGGAGGCTTCGGCCGCTTCCGGGTGCATCTGTTCCAACCGTTGAAGTTGCTTATTTGTCTCCCTTTTGACTTCCTCAGGCATTTTAGCCTTCTTTATCTTTTCCCTTATCTCTTTGGTCTCTTCCGCCCTTTCATCGCCTTCGCCCAATTGATCTTTGATGGCCCTCATCTGTTCCCTGAGAAAATATTCCCTCTGCGTTTTGGATATTTCCTCCTTTGCTTGGGATTGGATTTTGGCCTGCATTGCCAAAACCTCGATCTCCTTGCTCAGGGCTTCGTTGAGCTTCTTCAGGCGTTCGATAGGGTCGAGGACTTCCAGGATCTCTTGGGCTCTTTCCACATTCAGGCCCACATTGGAGGATACCAAGTCTGCTAATCTTCCGGGCTTATCGATGCTATCGAGGATCAATACTAAGTCGGGCGAGAGGATTTTCCCGAAGGAGATGAGTTTTTCCAATTGTTCCTTTACGCCCCGCATCAATGCCTCGATTTCCGATGTAGTTTCAGCTACTGCGGGTTCTTGGACTTGATGAACCTTGACCAAGAAGGTCGGTTTTAATTGAACATATTCTGAAATCACCCCCTTGGATAATCCCTGAACCAAGATTTTTAGGCGTCCGTCGGCGAGTTTCAGCATCCTCATAATTATGGCGATGGTTCCCACATGGTAGATTCTTTCCGGGGTTGGATCTTCTTCGGTCATATCCCTTTGGGCAATGAGAAAAATGAGCCGATCTCGGGATAGGGCCTCTTCAATAGCATTGATTGATTTCTCCCTGCTGACGAAAAGTGGAAGAATCATGTAGGGGAAAATGATGATGTCCCTCACGGGAAGCATAGGCAGGACTTCCGGAATCTCGTATTGATCCTTCTCTTTGTCCATATAAGAATCCTTCTGCGATGTATTGTAAAGCACCTTCCCCCATTTTACAAGGGATTTTTGAAGGGAGTTCCCCTAGAAGCTCAGGAAACTTCACATTTTTGAAGGACATCTCCCGGAGCTAGAGTTGGCAATGGCATAAAAGTTGCAATAAAATTCATATTTAAGTCTA
>CBDUXJ010000251.1:0-3786 GCA_965371165.1 uncultured Syntrophobacterales bacterium
GCGCGCCTTGCATCTGGATCTTTTTTCTTTGCCGTCTGATTCCGACTTTTTACGAGACCATCAAGTCTACAAAGGGAAAAAATTTAATTGTGGATCGGAGGGGGAATTGAATCCCAAGGAATCACCACGTCTTAGGTCGTCCCTCGAATTGCATTTGCCATACTCCTTGGTTATAATTTTATTAAGGAGGAAGAACCATGGCGGAAAGAACGATTTCTGAGACAAAGAATATTGGACTTCGGGGCATCCCAGTGGCAGACACGAAGATCAGTGCCATTGATGGGGAGCGCGGCCAATTGATATACAGAGGGTTCAATATCTTAGACCTTGCCCAATACTCCACCTTTGAGGAAGTGGCTTACCTCTTGCTCTTCGGAGACCTTCCCAATCGCAAGCAGTTGGAATCATTTAAGGAGTCTCTGTCAGTTGAAAGGGAGATTCCTGAAGGCCTTTTACGATCCATGGAGGTTCGCCCCAAATCGTCACATCCCATGGATGTACTTCAATCCTCCGTAGCCATGCTTGCAGACTACGACCCTCAGGTCCGAGTAATGGAGAAAGATGCCGATCTGACTAAAGCTAAAAGACTCATTGCCAAAATTCCGATGGTCGTGGCTTCCTGGGATCGAATTCGCAAAGGTCACAGCCCGGTAAAACCGGATCCATCCTTGGGCCATGCGGCAAATTTTCTCTACCTCCTTAACGGGGAGGTTCCTGATCCGGAAACTGCCAAGGATTTCGATATCTGCCTGGTTCTCCATGCAGATCATACGTTCAACGCCTCCACTTTTGCTGCCAGAGAAGTGGCCTCCACCCGGGCTCATATGTATGCCTCGATTGCCGCAGCTTTGGGTGCCCTTTCCGGAGAACTTCACGGCGGTGCCAATGCTCAAGTAATGGAGATGCTCCTGGAGATTGGAGAGGTGGATAATGTTCGACCTTGGATTACTCGCCGTCTTGATAAAGCTGAACGCGTGATGGGCATGGGCCATGCGGTTTACAAGACAGATGATCCAAGGGCGCAAGTTCTGAGCTCCATATCAGAGAGGCTTGGGAAACGATTGGGAAAGTCGGTGTGGTATGAGATGACCCGTCTTATTGAGATGGCCACTAAGGAGGAGTTCAAAAAGAGGAAAGGAACGGATATCTATCCCAACGTGGATCTCTACAGTGCATCCGTTTATCACATGATGGGGATTGATCGTGATCTCTTTACCCCTGTTTTCGCCATATCCCGGATATCTGGGTGGAGTGCCCATATCATCGAAGAAAAATATGCGGAGGCCCAGCCAAAGACGACGCTCTACCGACCGAAGGCGGATTACATTGGCACTTATTGCGGCCCTGAAGCCTGCACATATACACCGATCAAACGCCGCCAGTAACCCCTAGAACAAACTTCAAAGGAAAACTTCACTAAACGGATGTTTCCTGAGTTTGCTCAGCTTATTGAGTTTATCTGGTTTATTCGGTTTGTTCCGTTTATTCAGTTTAGATCGTTTAGATTGTGAGCACAGCGAACTGAGATCTTTCCTTCCTCTCAACCCGTTATTCCAATATTCCCACTGGTATTCCAGTTGGGATGTTCCAGCCGGGGCAAAGCCCCTGAGTTCCTATATGATCAACCGGTTACAGAAATACTTCCTATACGGTAATCAGTGGTCTTCACAAAGGGCAATCATCCAAGCTGTTCAAGAAGGTGGTGATTGGTAAAGGGTCATCTCCATAGTCTCGAGCAGTTGCCGGGCGATAATTAGTCTCATGATCTGAGCCGTTCCTTCGTAAATCTGGATCACTTTCGCGTCTCTCATCAATTTCTCAACGGGATGCCATTTCGTATATCCCATTCCTCCGTAAATTTGAACGGTATTTGTTGTTACCTCCATGGCGACATCGGCAGCAAAGGCCTTGGCCATGGCTGCCTCTTTGGAATTCCGGATCCCCTGATCGGCAAGCCAAGCCGCCTTCCAGACAAGGAGCCTGGCTGCTTCAATATCTTTTGCCATATCGGCCAACATGAACTGTACCGCCTGATGGCGGACGATGGGAACCCCGAACTGAACTCGCTTGCTAGCATATTGAATGGCCAATTCCAGAGCCGTTCGTGCGATACCCACTGCTCCCACCGCAATCATTGGCCTGGTAATATCGAGGGCGGCCATCGCCTTTTTAAACCCTTCCCCTTCGCCTGCCAATAGGTTTTCCTTTGGAACTCTGACATTCGTAAAGGTCACGGCTACGGTGTTTGATGCTCTTTGGCCCATCTTATCGATTGGTGCTCCGTGGCGAATTCCCTCAAGGTTGGAAGGAACGATGAGGGTGATGATCCCTTTGTGTTTTTTCTCTCGGTCGGTTGTAGCAAAAACAAGATAAAAGTTGGCATACCCTCCATTGGTGATCCACATCTTTGTTCCGTTCACAATATAATGGTCTCCATCAAGAGCGGCAGCAGTCTCCATTGAGGCGGGGTCTGACCCCACAGTATATTCACTCAAGCAGTAGGAGGCGAGGCTAAACTTCGAACAAAAGGGCGCAAGATATCGCTCCCTCTGTTCCTCAGTTCCGAATCGGATGATCGGATAAAGGGCTAGGGTGCTGACGAATATGGAGACATAGATCCCCATACAGCCCGCTGCCAATTCTTCTGAAAAGATACAGGTATCCAGCACCCCTAAACCCCCTCCCCCGTATTTCTTCGGAACTAAGGGGGTCAGAAAACCCTCTTGATGGGTTCTTTTTATCACATCCAAAGGGAAGGTCCCATCCCGATCATGTTTCGCTGCAACCGGGAGAATCACTTCCTTGGAGAATCGTCTTGCCCTTTCCTGGAGGGCCTTCTGTTTCGGAGTCAAATCGAATCCGATCATTTTTTTTCTCCATACTGATAGAATCCTCTGCCGGTTTTTACCCCTAGGTATCCGGCGTCCACATATTGTGAGAGAAGCGGGCATGGTCGATATTTATCACCAAAAGCTTCTTCGAGTACCTTCATCACCGAAAGAACCGTGTCCAATCCCACAAAGTCCGCCACCTCCAAGGGGCCCATCGGATGATTGGCGCCCATTTTCATGATCGCATCGATATCCTCTGCCTTTCCAACCCCTTCGTAGAGAAGGTAGATTGCCTCGTTCATGAAACTGAAGATCAGCCGGCTCGAGACGAAACCAGGAAAATCTTTGGCCTCCAAAGGGGTTTTATTAAATTTCAAACTGAGTTCTTTTGTGACCTGGAATGTTTCATCCGAGGTAGTCAGCGCTCTCACAATCTCTATCAACTTCATTACAGGCGCTGGATTGAAAAAATGCATCCCGATTACACGATCCGACCTCTTCGTGAAAGAGGCGATGCGCGTGATGGATATAGATGAGGTGTTGCTGGCGAGGATGACGTTCTTCCTGGTGATTTTGTCCAATGCCTGAAAGATCTGCCCCTTCAGGGAAATCTGCTCGGTGGCTGCTTCGATTAAAAAATCACAATTCTTAAAATCCTCAAGCTGAGTCGTCGTGGACAGGTGTTCCAGCGAGGTTTCTTTCTTCTCTGGCACCATTTTTCCCTTTTGGACCCGTCTCTCAAAATCCCTTACAATCCTTTTCCGTCCCCTTTCAAGGGCCTCTTTTGTTATATCGCTCATTAGAACATCAAATCCAGAAGTGAGAGCCACCTCGGAAATACCGCTTCCCATCTGTCCTGCTCCCACCACACCGATCGTTGTGATCTCCATATCTTACCTCCCATTCTTGATGATTTCGTAAAAAGTCGGAATCAGACGGCAAAGAAAAAAGATCC
>CBDUXJ010000252.1:0-3769 GCA_965371165.1 uncultured Syntrophobacterales bacterium
TTCCTGTTATGCACCGTTTCAAATATTGTCCAACCAGGTTAGTACTAATATTGACCAAAATTAGTATTGTATCACCAGAATTACAACCTCCTATTCTTCTTAGGTTATATTTTTCAACAACTTCCCCTATCGGCCAAAGCTCTCCTATTAAAAAATCACCTTTTTTATGGATTTGCCCCCTTCCCTCTTGCACTCGCGGGTTCCCCGCAGAAGGGGATTCTCGCAAATCAAGCCATCCAGGCCCACCTCGCCCGAAGGGTCCAGGTAGAGTTCCTCGAAAACACGGAACAAGGAGTGAAATGGAACGAGTGGAAACACAATCCCCTCAAGCGATCCACATAGTATTCAGTGAGACACCCGCAATATCCACCGTGACCTTGGGGATGTTTCTTTCGAGGTCCCAGGGGACGAAGAAGATGAGGTCTTCGATCTCCTCGCGGAGGTTAGAATCAAACCCCTTCACCAGCCACTCCCTGATTTCATTGATGGTCACGATCACAGCACGGTCGATCCCCGCAGCACGATTCATTTCCTTCAGGTACGAAGAGGTCCTCAATTGATCCAGGGCTTCAGCGGAGTGTATTCCCTCCACTTTCCTGCGCAGGATGTAAACGTTTCCTCTGTCACGGAGGATCGCAATAGGTGGATTTATCTGAATGGTTGCATTGCGGAACTGCCCCGCTGAGACGTACTCGGCGATTTTCGACAAAAACCTTCTCTTCTTTTCAACCGAGGGAAGGAAACGGGGAGATATCCTTTCGAAGATATACTCCGCCCCCTCATGACGAAACTCCCTCAACTTCGTCGGGTCAAACCCCAATTCGAGGAGATCTGAGATTCTCAGGTCGAGGGATCGCCCTCGTCCCTTTCTCTCCATCCAGGAAGACAGAAAGGGTCGCCTGTAGAAGGGAAGGTCCTCGATATAAAGAGTCGGCTGCTTTTTTAGCCCCCTTGGGAGATCCCGAATGATCCCTTCCTCTCCCCATATCTCGGCCTGACCCTCCTTCGAACCCCAGAGGGAGCACGGCTGAATGGGTAGCGCCTTGATTCGGTCCGAGATAGAGATCTGCTCGAGGGACTCGCCGCCCGTGTAGCCGAGAAGTGCGGCGATCCGCCTCCGGAATCCGAGAACTTTCGTGACGAACCTGGTGAACATGAAACACATAAAGGGAGTCGAAGTTCCGGTTGAGAGTTCCATATCGAAGAGGCTCTCAAGGGCCTCGTACACAGACTGAAATTCCGCTATAGTTCGCTTGACCATGGATTCGTTGTCATGCATGTCGATGAAAGGCCTCTTCTTCCTGATCTTGAAGAGGAGTTTGATGAGCTTGTCTCTGAAGTCAGGGGTCTTAATGGAGGTTGGGACGAAGACCATGTAGTGTCCCTCCCCGTTTACCACGCCATGGCCTATCAGCTCTTCGATACATTTCCAACCGAGTTTAGTGTAAATATCGTAGGTTGGGTCTTCGGGGGGGATGATGTTGTCGAGAAGTCCCAAGGCCCCTTTATCCTCTACAAACTCTCTGAAGGCCTTGAGGATCTTGTTGCCCAGACCACGACCGCGAAAGGAAAGCAGGACCTCGACATAGACCAGGTAATAGCAGGGGATGGGCTTTCTGAGGTAGATCATGTTGAGATAGCCAAGAACTTCCCTATCTTCCGTATGGATCTCGAAGGTGTGAAACGGCTGACTGCCTTCTCGAGGCCTGAAACGTTCAATCTTCGTTCCATGGACGGTCCCGTCCGTTAGCTCATTGAGCCCCTCGAAGACCTCATAGGGAGACAGGCGCGCAAATTCCCCTAGCTGATCTTCCAGCGTCATGTCGATGACTGCCAAGGTATCCTTGAGGCCAATTCGCGCCCTCTTGAACCTTTCGCTGAACCCTGCGTCCTTTGAGCCCATCCTTTCTATACCCCCCAAATAAAAAGGGCCATGAGTTTTGCCCATGGCCCTCGACCTAAAGCTCCATGGGCAGCCCGTTGGGTCTGCCCATGGCCTCGTTTAAACTGTTCTCAGGTGATCCGGACGAGGCGGACAGACCCGATCCTAAAGCCGTAATAAAAGCCGAAGCTGAAATATCGAACCTGCCCCATTCTCTCCACCCCGAAGGCTACCCCCAGTGTTTCATTCTCTTATAACCCATTTGATCTCTCATGTCAACTTATTTGATTGGCCCTGATCCACCATCAAGGCATCATCTGCGTCGTTGCCTTCGATCGCTCCTCCTTGCGGCGTATTGCTCCATACGCCTCAGTCGTCGCTCCTCGGCGCCTTGCATCTAATACCTTCCTGGTGATCAGGAATACTCCATAACCTGCTGATTTCAGTTTTGATACCTAAATTAGGCGGTGGATTTTGATTGGGAAGTTTCCTAGTTTGTAAAGAACCCCCTCGTCCCTGAGCATGATTCCGTCCTTCAAACTGCAGCACCGCATAACGACAGCACCCAAACTCGACTTGAAAGGGTAAGTATTCCCCTCCTGCGACCGAACAACGGAATACCAAACAAACCGAACAGACGGAATAGACTAAACAGACCAGATTAACGCTCCTAACCATCTTAACGATATTAACGATCTAAACCATCTAAACCAAACAAACCCAAATTCTCATTGATCAAACCAGGTCAACTGGAATTCAGCCATGACCCCTGGAAATCCTTTGGTGTCAGAAATTGTTAAATGCTATGAATCTGCTTCATAGATCTCTCAACCCACGTTGACACGATTTTATCATAATACCTTAAATCTTATTAATTTTGTCCTTATTGACCGGTATGGCATGGCATTCGCATATAGAAAAAGCAATGAAGCGGTTTCTAATCTGGGGCGTATCTCTGGGGTGTTTGGGGGGCGTGGTGCTCCTCTTGCTTTTGGCACCGGAGTCCCTTCAGACCTGGTGGAGTAAAACCTTCCAGGGGGAAATGGTCCGTTGGCTTCCCCACCTCCCCGTGTTGCTTCTCGTGATATCTGCTTTGTGGGGTTGGCATCTGCGCCAGGGCAAGATGACCCTTTTGGTTTTGCTTCTGGTAGGTGGCCACGCGCTTCTCAGTCTTCCTCTTCCCCAAGGACTACCCCCTAAGGTCCTCAGAGAAGGGCTCATCGTGTTCCTCCCATGGGCGTTTCCCTTGCTGCTGAGCTGGCCTGAGACGAGCCTTAAGAGTCTGTGGGGATGGGCACGCCTTGGAGCGGCCCTTTCCATCTGGCTAGGGGCGCTCATTTGGGCTTGGAACCATGGGTTTGCAGCATTCTGGCCGGCCATTCTGGCCGGGATCCCTGGTGGGGTGAAAAGCCTCTCCACACTCCTGGCACTTTTGGCCCTTTGGGTCTTGCCCTTCGCAGAGCGCCCTGGCCTGAGGGCATCTTGGACATGGGCCTTGATCTCACTGGGGCTCGCCGCCTTGCATGGAGAGCCATGGTGGCCCGAGTCCGTCTCAAGCGCCCCGTGGCCTGTTTTCTTCTCCTTCAGCACCCTCTTCCTTTTGGGTGGCCTTTATGGATTGACCTGGAGACGAGCCTACCTGGATGAACTTACGGTGATACCGGGTCGTCGGGCTTTTGAAGAAAGCCTCCGCAGGCTGGGAAGACACTATGCCATCGCGATGGTGGACGTGGATCACTTCAAGCATTTCAACGATCGCTTTGGACATCAAGTGGGGGACCAGATCCTGCGGTTCGTCGCTACCCGTCTCAAAAGGGTGTCCTTCAGCCTGGCATTCCGTTATGGGGGGGAGGAGTTCGCACTCATCATGCCCGGGCGCAGAGTTCA
>CBDUXJ010000253.1:0-3768 GCA_965371165.1 uncultured Syntrophobacterales bacterium
CTCAGGGCCATGAGCCTGTCGAATGGCAGATGGACTTTTTACGAAGCCGTCAAATCTAATCCTTACCCCCCATATAGAGGGGAAGAACCGTGATCTTGTCTCCATCCTTCAGAACCTGATCATGGACAATGTGGGGGCTGATTACCCGATCATTGTAGTTTACTACAATATGGGGAAGGAGCCTCTTCGCTTTTGTGTCGAAGACACACTGCGCAATGGGTGGATAACGGCCAGCCAGATTATCTAACAACTGCCCAATCGTTATTCCTTCTTCCACATTCTCTTCTCTTATGGAACGCATCTCCGATGGTGATTCGAAGTCATCTCCAAGCTCCCTACCTAACCACAACCATATTTCAATTGTGATCCGGTTCATCAGCTTTACACATCCGTAATGAGCTCTTCAAGGCCGAGCTTCTCCAGCGTTTTCGGAAGGGGCTCGCCCGTTTTAGGATCCCATCCCATGAGAGTATAGTAGTTCTCGATCATCCAATCCCACTTTTCCATAATGTTTTTGCCCTCAGCAGGTCCATCGACGGGAACGGATCCGTAGCGTATCGATGGTCTTTCGTCCTCCTTTTCCATGCCATGGCGGAAGTTGAACACCCTGAGCTGATTGATCACCCGGCGGCCGATAGTGAAAACATCCTCCAGAGTCAACTTCCAACCCGTGACCGCGTTAAGACACTCCAACTGCAGTTTCGGATCTGGCGATGCAAATCGGCACGTACCGAGACAGTCATCAAACTGGCGAATTCCGTTGAACTTGGCGTTAATCGTTGACACCTCTTTATGAGAGAAGGGATCATCGACAGCAGGGAGATCTACCAATTGGGGATGAATCCCCGCCCAGGTTGATTCCAGCGTGCTGGTATTAGTGACGCAGGTGTCAAGAAGTTCTGCCCATCTTCCGCCACGATGGTCATGACTTCGGGGGCTGCAACCCTTTTGAGCGTAAACGGCATAGTCGGCTGCCACACCCCCGATTTTTTGAGAGGCCCGCATGACGCCCTCGGCCAGGAGATCACCAATCCCTTCCCTTTTGGCAATTTTGTTGAGCATGGCCTTGACCGCCTCCACGTTTCCCCAGCTCATATCCAGTCCGTCCAGATCCTTCCTGGTGAATACACCCTTTTCGTAGCATTCCATGACCCATCCCATTGTCCACGAGGCCTCGTTGCAGTCCATGCCCAACCGGTCAACTTCTCGACCGAACATCACCACAGCGCCCAGATCCGTGTTCCCGATCATCGGCCCCCAAGCCGCCAATTGCTCGTATTCGGGTTCCTCACCCACAAAGCCCTTGAAAGGACCTTCGGTAACCGTGACCTCTTTCACATGGGCGATCCGGCACATATAGCAAGGCTTGGATCGAATTTCAAAGTGGGTTCGCATATATTGACCATTCATCCGCTCGTGTTCGGGAAATATATTGGTGGTGTAATTCTTGACCGGCAGGCACCCAATTCCATAGAGGGCCGAAAACCCGCCACCAGTTCCCCACTCATAAATAGTGCCGAACCCTTTGGCATGTTCGAACATTGCATTGTTCATCTCCTTCAGACGCTCTGGATCCTTGACCTCAAAGGTCCTCTTTCCCCGATAAGTGACAACAGCCTTCAGGTTCTTCGATCCCATGACAGCCCCTAAACCATTATGAGCTGCCAGATGACCCCTGTCGCCAACAATGGCAGAGTAAAGAACCCCATTCTCACCGGATGGGCCGATTCCATAAATGCTCACATCCTTTTCCCTAACACCCAATTCTTCTCTCAGGGCATCTTCCATTTCCCATACATCCTTGCCAGCCAAGCGACGGGCGTTCCGAATCTCGGCTTTCCCTTCCTTGATCCATAGGTAGACTAGTTCTGACGCCTTCCCCTGAAAGACGATCCCATCAAAACCTGAAAACTTGATGTAGGCCCCAAAATAACCATTCGCCTGGGAAGAGCCCGCGAGATTGGTTAAGGGGCCCTTAGAAGTAACGTTGAAAGTTGCTGCTCCATAGACTCCGCTGCCCGCAAGGGGACCAGAGGTCCAGATAATGCGATTGTCTGGGGCTGACCATTCGATTCCAGCAGGTACCTCCTCATAAAGATACTTGGCACCAAACCCAACTCCGCCAACCCACTTCTCAATAGTGGATCGATCCAGTTCGATGGTGGAGGTTTCACCCTTGGAGAGATCGACCCGCAATATCTTTCCCACATATCCGCCAATATCCATCTCCGCCTCCTTCTCTTTTTTTGCTCCGTCGATAGGAATTCCTTAATGAGCTAGTCAGTCTATAGCGATAGGAATTTCTACGGGAATGTCTGAGGACATAATACCTATTTCATACCAAAAAAAGAATATCATGTCACGGGAATTTGAAACCCGCCGGGAAACTCCCTTTCAATACCCCTTTTTTTCTGGAAATTACCGTGGTAAAATTTCTCGCCGGATAACATACAAGTATCGGAAAATTTCGTACGTTTCATAAAGCCGGTATGGACACCGCGTGGCAATATAGATAAAGGCATTGGGCGAAATCATGAAGCTCGAAAAGCTTTCTTTTGCCAAAAACGACATCCTCTTCGGATACGACGAGACGCGCGGGATAGTGGCGATGGAGGTGGAAGGGGACAAGGGGATTCTGGTCTTCAGAAAGGAAGGGGGGCGGCTTCTATCGGAAATGCAGCCCTTCCATCCCTTCTTTCTTCTGTCCGACACTTCCTTTCTGGAGGGAATTAAATGTTCGCCGGCTGTGAGGACACTGAAGGGCTCTGGCGACTACCGGTATCAGGTGAGCTTTGGCTCATGGAGGGAAATGGATCGGGTCAGAAAGATCATTTCGAAACAGACAGGGGTTTCCACCGGCCATCCAGACTCACCGGTTTTTTTTGTGAGCGATCCGATCCAGCAACACCTCATGGTCACCGGGCAGACATTCTTCAAGGGCCTGACCTTTGAAGAGCTCAGGAGGATGCAGCTCGACATCGAGACCTTTTGTCCGGAAGGATACGAGTTTCCAAACCCCAACCGGGAGGAGGATCGGATCATCGTGATCTCTTTTTCTGACAACACCGGGTGGGAGAAGGTTATCTTTGGCAAAGACCTGTCAGAGAAGGAGATGCTTGAGGAACTCGTCCAAACCATCCAGGAGAGGGACCCTGACATCATTGAGGGGCACAACATCTTCAATTATGATCTCGACTACATATCTCGCCGGGCAAGAATGCATAGGATTCCCCTGGACCTTGGAAGGGAAGGCAGGACGGCCAGATCTCGACCTTCACGGGTGATAATCGCGGAGAGAACCATCAACTATTCGAAATGGGATATCTACGGCCGCCATGTGGTCGATACCTTCATCCTGGCCCAGTTTTATGACGTGGTGACACGGGAGCTGGAGAGTTTTGGGTTGAAGGGGGTTACGAAGCAACTGAATCTGGCATCGCCAGACAGAACCTATCTGAATGGAGACCAGATTACCTGGCACTTCCTCCACGACCCGGAGAAACTCCACAGGTATGCCTTGGATGATGTGCGAGAAACGCGTGCCCTGAGCGACCTTCTGAGCAGGAGTTACTTCTTTCAGGCGCGGATCTTTCCCTTCTCCTTCCAGAATGTAGTTGTCCGAGGAAACGCAACCAAGATCGACTCCCTTTTCATACGGGAGTACCTCAGGCAGGGACATGCCATCCCAAAATTGGAAGAAGCCCGCTCCTTTTCCGGTGGCTACACCGGCATCTTTTACCAAGGAGTGGCCAGGGGCGTTGTCTACTG
>CBDUXJ010000254.1:0-3746 GCA_965371165.1 uncultured Syntrophobacterales bacterium
TCTATGTACGCCTCATTCCTCAGGATTTGCGCGCCTTGCATCTGGATCTTTTTTTTGCCGTCTGATTCCGACTTTTTACGAAATCATCAACTTTAGAATGGCCGAAAAAATATTTTGAGCGCCGAAGAGCGACTTTTTCAGAGATATCTATAAACTCACCGGTCCTTGTCGGGCGAAGCAAACCTAAGAGGCTAAAAGTGGGAGGGGATGAACTATTGCCCCCTCCCACTGAGATCTATCCTATTTTTTCTTCGCCTTCCAGGTCATGATGGAGAACTCGCCCAGGATCGCTTTTCTGTATTTCGCACCCCAAACATAGTCATCGATGAATATAGTCAGCTCCTTCAAAGGGGGTGCGCCCTTGGGCGGAGCCACATCCGGCCTCACCGAGTAGTTACCCGTCTTCTTGGCCAATTCCTGGGCCTCCTTGGAGACCATGAAGTTCAAGAAGGCTTTTGCGCCCTCGGGGTTAGGGGAATTGGCCACTATGGCAGTACAAGATGGTTCCGCATAGATGGGGCTTGGGTAGACGATGCCGAGCGGATATCCCTCCTCCTGGAGTCGGTAGGGCCGATCGAAGAAGGTGATGCCAACGGGGAATTCCCCCCTGGCGACCAACTTGCTGGGGGCGCTTCCGCTCCGGGTGTATTGGGCCACGTTGTTGTGCAACTTTTTCAGGTAACCCCACCCCTTTTTGGACTTGGTTCCCGTCTCGCCCTTTTCCCGGTACATCTGAAGCATCGTGGTCACAAAGGCATAGGCGGTACCGGAAGCAGCGGGATGAGGCATGACGATATTCCCCTTCCACTTGGGATCCAGGAGGTCCTTGTAATTCTTGGGTGGCTCTTGGCCCATCTTCTTAAGGGAGTCCTTGTTGTAGCAGAATACCAGGGGATACATGGTGGACCCAATGATATGATCATCATCGGGATACGAGTACCGCCGCAGGACATACTTGGCATTGGGAGGGTTATAAGGGGCAATCACCCCCAGGTTCTCCGCATCTGCTAGATAACTTGCCCGGACGGAGTGCCAAATATCGGCCTGGGGTCTTCCCTTTTCGACCTTTAACCGGGCATAGATCTCGCCGGTTGAGATGTTGATGCTCTCCGCCTTAATCCCGGTTTTCTCCTCGAAGAGGGCGTTGAACTTCTTCATCACTTTGTCCTTCCAAGGGGAATATATCAAAATCTTTCCCCCGGCGGAGACGGCGTCAAAGGAGCCCAAGATTAACCCCGCGACGATCATCAAAAAAAGGCTAACGACAAAAAAATCTCTCTTTTTCATTTCTCTCCTCCTTTCCTTAAATAGATGAGTTCCCTCATACCCATTCTTGCAAGCCATTCTATTATACGCCCTTTCGCCTAAGACGCAATTAAAAAATACAGTCGATGTTTTTGCTTTGACAGATGTCGCGCATCCCTTTTCCTACCCCCCCAATAGCTTCCATCAACCTTGAGGCGAACTACAGAGACAATTCGGCGTGTGAATGAACTTTTCAACCATGAAATAAGGCGTCCTGCCTTATTCGTAGCCAGGTAAGTTGCCGTGGACTATTCCCTTGGCAAATAGTATAGTATTGCATTAAAACGGTTTGATCAGGTGTGCAAAAAGGAGACTCCATGAAGTTCGAAGTTATCCAAAGAGAAACCATTATTCTCGACCCTAAGAACAACATGGCGCGCAGGTCCATCCCGAGCGAGATCCGGAAGGACCCACTCACTGGGAGAAACTCCAGAATTTGTCACTTCATGGCGCTCAAATGGGATAAGCCCGATTTCGAAAAGCTCATTGCAGGAACCGAAGCATGGTGCCCCTTTTGCCCTGACAAGGTCCTACGGGTAACTCCTTCATTCCCGGAAGAGATCTTACCTGAGGGGCGCATTATTTGGGACGACATGGTTCTTTTTCCCAATATCGCTCCATACGATAGCCTCGGTGCCGTGGCCACTATGGGGAAACGTCATTTCATCCCCATGAGGGAGATTACGTCTGAGCGCATCGCAAAAGCCTTCGGCATCGCCATGGAGTTCTTTCGCAAGATCCACAGTAGGGGGCATCCTGAGTCGGTCTACCACATCGTCAATTGGAACTACATGCCCGCTTCGGGAAGTTCCTTGATACACCCGCACTTGCAGGTATTCGCCACCTCCGTCGCACCTAACCTCATGCGGGAGGAACTGGAGGCGGCCAAGAATTATCTGGAAACCAACGGTACTAACTACTGGGACGATCTGGTAAAGGCTGAAAAGGCCGGCGGGGAACGTTACCTGGGAAGAATTGGTCGTACTACTTGGCTAACTGCCTATGCCCCCATTGGAGTTGCGGGAGATGTACTGGCCGTGGTGGACGGCGTTCAGGCGACCCTCAAGCTTAGTGACGATGACCTAACCGACCTATCCCTGGGGCTCACCAAGGCAATGGCAGCATATGACAAGATGGGCATCTACAACTTCAACATGAATTTTTTCACCGGGGCCGAAGGAGATGAGCACGCACGGGTACATCTCCTCTTCTCCCCCCGAACTTTCTTTAATCAGGCCTTAGGTTCTTCCGACGTGGGAGCTCTGCGGAACCTCTTCAATGAGGCAATTTGCATGGCCTTTCCTGAGGAGATAAATGGGATGTTGAAGCCGGAATTCTGACGATGCACTTGTGGGGGATGGAGAGTCCGGGAAAGTTTGGATCGACAATTGGGTGAGGGCTAGAGATGGCTTCCCGGTTTCTTTATTCCTCAAGGGGAGGTAAGTTTCGTACCGTGCTATTTCGGGGGCAAGAGCGTTTGGAGTTTCAAGGTCTCTCATGTATAGTGTTCTTGCCTCCCGGGATTTTTTAGGGACCAACTGTCGGGTGGCTTCCCGGATGAGTTTTCCGTCGGTAGAGATCTGTGGAGAGCTGAAGGGTTTCTTGAATAGGGGTCATGAGAGTATTAGATACCATTCCTATCCAGTTGGAATTGGAAAACGTCATGAGGCAATTGCGTCTGGATACGAAAATGGGCTATTTAGGTGATGTTCGAGAATTGGTGGGAATAGCAGAATCCCTAATCCAAGCAAAGGCCGTTTACGAAGTCTTACACATCAGCCAAAGAGGGGAGGGCACCGTAGAAGTTAACGGGGTAACGTTTAGCAGCCGTGTTTTACGGGTTAATCTGGATAAGGTAGAACGGGTTTTTCCCTTTATCATAACCATTGGAAGTGCCTTGGAGGATAATGCCAGCTCAAGTGGGGATCTCTTGAGACAGTTTTATCTGGAGACCATGGGGGATATGGCCCTGCGGTCCAGCAGGCAGTACCTGGAGAAATACTTGAAAAAACATTTCGGTCTCGGGCAGCTATCCAGGATGAGCCCCGGCTCCCTAAAAGATTGGCCGGTAACGGAGCAGAAACCACTCTTCTCCATATTCTGCGATGTGGAGGACCTGATTGGAGTCACATTGACCGAAAGCATGCTGATGATCCCGAGAAAGTCCGTATCCGGCATATTCTTTCCGACGGAGGTGATGTTTTTCAGCTGTCAGTTGTGTCCGAGGAAGGCCTGTCCGGAGAGAAAAGCACCATACGACGAAACGCTGAAGGAGAAGTATGGATTACATGATGAATAATTCCATCTTTGACGGCTTCGCAAAAAGTCCATCTGCCGTTCGACATGCTCACGGTCCTGAGCAAAGCCGAAGGGCTGCGTTTCGCTTCATCCCCTGCCCTGTTAAATTGAAGGCAGCCATATCAAGAGATTATGGGATATAG
>CBDUXJ010000255.1:0-3735 GCA_965371165.1 uncultured Syntrophobacterales bacterium
CCGTAAGGATGAAAAGCTCTGGGGTGAGATTATGTCCAAGATTCCCCTGGGCAGGGCAGGAACACCAGAGGATGTTGCGTATGCAGCTCTCTTCCTCGCCTCGGACGAATCGAGCTGGATCACAGGTACCTCTCTCATGGTGGACGGGGGGTATACGGCTCAATAGGATCATAGAGAAAAGCATAAAAGTGGAGGGTAAATTATTGGCTGTAATAAATTGGAAAATGTAATTATGGTTGTACGAACCCACAAGGGATATTAGGATGGCATCTCAACAACATCCCCTGTTTCCTCATCTGAGGGTATTTGGTAACGCGGCCTTTGGGGTGAAGCTGAGCAAAATGTTAAAGACAGAGATGAAGGGTCGTGTGAGCTACGGGTAGCGATCATTTCCCACGGGTAAATTCAGCAGATCGGTTCCCCGAAGGATATCTGCCAAGCTCCAAACTCGAGATTTGTGGTCGATTTTATGGGGGAATCGAACATCATCAAGGGTTGTTTAGGGTTGTTAGATCGCGGGGGGTTCCTCTTAGTGAAGATGGATCAGGTAATGGCGTGGGAGTCAAAGTATGAGCTCTGTTTCGGATATTGCTCTATGGGGGTAAGGTGTTCGTTACGATCCAACACGAACGGATCCTGAGGGGTGAGGGGCCAACGTGTTTCCAGACAGGATGGATGAAATCATATGTCTCGGCGAGTGGATCCAGCTCATCATCAGCACGGATTATGGGCCTCGATTCATGCTGGTTAACAACACACATGATGGGGTGAGGGGGATCAAGATAGTTGACAGGTCTATTTTAGGATCGACCCTAGGGATGTGAAAGGGATCCGATGCCTTGAAGAGGACTCAGAAGATTAGATCACCCTTATTCTTAGATAACCTATGTTTAAACAGGGCATTTTGTTTTGCAATTTCTCAAAAATCCAAATCTTTGAATCTCCCCTTCGTCGAGGGAGGTGAAATAGAATAGATGAAGGCTAAAACCGTTGAGATTGAGGTAAACGGGATTCCCCATCGGTTGCAGGTCAAACCCAAGACTACCCTGTTGGACCTGTTAAGGGATCAGCTCAAAATGACTGGAACCAAGAGGGGCTGCGACACGGGCGATTGTGGCGCCTGCACGGTGATCGTCGATGGGCAGGCGATCAACGCGTGTCTCTATCTTGCCGCCCATGCCCACGGGAAAAAAGTAACGACGATCGAAGGGTTGCAAGGTGATGGACATGCCTTTCATCCGCTCCAGCGGGCGTTCATCGACCATTACGCCGTTCAATGTGGTTTCTGCACGCCCGGGCTCATTCTGGCAGCGAAGGCCTTCTTGGATGAGAATCCCCATCCCTCCAGGGAGGCAATCCGTCGGGCTTTAGCAGGGAACCTCTGCCGTTGTGGAACCCACAGCAAGGTTGTAGAGGCGGTTTTGCATACGGCAGGCCAGATCTCTCAAGGGAAAAAAGGAGAGAGAAAATGACGATTGTCGGAGAATCTCTACGCCGGGTCGATGTCCTGGACAAGGTGACAGGGAGAACGATATTTGGTGCGGATTTCACCCTTCCGGATATGCTTTCTGCCCGAGTTCTGAGGAGCCCACTTCCTCATGCCAAAATCTTGCATGTCGATGTGGAGAGGGCCAATAGGGTTCCTGGGGTAAGAGCGGTGGTAAGGGGAGAGGAGGTCGCTCACTACGGTCTTTACGGGATGGCGATTAAAGATCAACCTATTCTTGCGGTGGATAAGGTGAGGTATATCGGGGACCCTATCGTTGCCGTTGCCGCAGTGGACGAAGAGACTGCTGAAGAGGCGCTCGGTCTCGTTAGGGTGGATTATGAGGAGTTGGCCGCAGTCTTTGACCCCGTGGAGTCGATGAAGCCAGATGCCGTTCTTGTCCATGAGAATATGAAGGATTATGAGTATACACCCTTGAACTTCCCTGTGGCTGGAACCAACATCTGCAGCCATTTCAAGCTCCGCGTCGGTAATGTGGAGGAAGGATTTAGGATCTCGGATGAGGTCTTTGATGATACCTTTTGCACTCAGGCTCAGACGAACTGCGCCATGGAACCGCGGATGTCCCTTGCCATGGTCGATTCCTCGGGGAGAATCATGGTGTGGTCATCCATACAGTCGGTCTATGCAACTCTTCGAGGATTGTCAGACCTTTTCAATATCCCCCAGAATATGATCCGAGTGGTCGCCCCTCCTTTGGGAGGAGGGTTTGGCACCAAGCTGTATCTGAAGGGTGAACCGATCGCTGTTGTTTTGGCTCAGCGGTCAGGGGGAAGGCCGGTGAAGTTCCAATGGACCAGGGAGGAGGAGTTCACCGTGCCCACCATGCGCCATCCTGCAATCATCCATCTCAGAACAGGAGTGAAGAAGGATGGGACCCTGACTGCCCGAGAGGTCAAGATCATCTGGGATACGGGGGCCTATGCAGACAGTGGCACCTTGGTATGTCGAAATGGAAGTTTTTCAGCCCCCGGCCCTTATAAGACTCCCCACGTGAAGGTGGATGGGTATTGCGTCTATACCAATAAAATTGTGGGGGGTGCAGTGAGAGGATTTGGCCTACCTCAGCCGACGTTCGCCATCGAGTCCCAAATGGAGATCATTGCCGAAAGGCTGGGAATCGATCCCATGGAGATCCGTCTGAGAAATGCAGTTGAGGAAGGCACGGTTTCTGCGAGCAACCAGCGAATTGCCCACACCGCTCTCAAGGAGTGTATCTTGGAGGCGGCTTGGGTCTCAAACTGGAAAGATCGGAAAGGTGGTCCAGTCGACTACGCGCCCATCGCGAGGGGAAAAGGAATGGCCATCATGCACAAGGGGACGCTTACACCCACGTGTTCCTCAGCATTCACAAAGGTGAACGAGGACGGGACCGTTAATGTAATGTGTAGCACATCTAGTTTGGGGCAAGGGAATGAAACCGCCCTTTCGCAGATCGCGGCGGAGACATTGGGGGTTCCATTCGAATGGGTGAGCGTCATCGGTCCGGATACGGATGCGACTCCTTTCGACCGATCGACCACCTCCAGCCGATCCACATTCCATATGGGCAATGCTGTCCAAGCGGCTGTTCTTGATGCGAAAAAGGAGCTTCTGGAGATTGCATCCAAAGAGTTTGAAGCGAGTCCAGATGACATCATAATAGATAAAGGGCTTGTGTTTCACAGGGAGCGACCTTCGGAAGGACTACCCATTAGGGAAGTGATGCAAAAGCACTTCGGCGGAGTTGGGACCATCATCGGGAAGGGGAGGTTTCACACCCGTGGGGGGAAGCTGGATCCAAATACCGCACTGGGAGACGATTTTAGCGCTTTCTGGATGTTCGCTTGTGTGGTAGTCGATGTGGAGGTGGACAAGGAGACGGGGACGGTAAAGGTGGTGAAGGTTGTCTCGGCCAATGATGTGGGAAAAGCCATAAATCCAGCCATCTGCAAACAACAAATTGAGGGAGGAATCTTAATGGGGATGGGCTATGGTCTGCTGGAGGAACTTCTTTTCGACAAGGGAAAAATCCTGAATGACAGCTTTAGGGATTACAAGATTCCCACACTCATGGAAGCCCCCGAGGTGGTTTCGCTATTGATCGAAAAGCCCAACCCCGATGGGCCGTTTGGAGCCAAAGGAATGGCAGAAGAAACAATTGTGGCCGTGGCCCCTGCTATTGCCAATGCGGTTTATCATGCCACTGGGGTGAGAATAAAGTCGCTACCCATTACCCCGGAAAAAAT
>CBDUXJ010000256.1:0-3717 GCA_965371165.1 uncultured Syntrophobacterales bacterium
GTGGAAAAGATACAAGGTCATCACGGAAGGAACGAGGAATTACTTTTCCTTTGGAGTGAATCGAAGGGCCTATCCTCCCAGATACAGGCGGCGAACCTGCCCGTTTTCCAGCAAGTCCTTTGCGTCTCCCTCGAATCGATTGTTTCCCATGTCCAGAACATAGCTGCGGTGGGAATTCTCCAGGGCCTTGGCCGCATTCTGTTCTACCATGAGTATTGAGGTTCCCTCTGCATTGATCTTGAGGATGCTCTGGAAGACCGAATCAACGAACAGAGGAGCCAGTCCAATGGAGGGTTCATCCAGGATCAATAATTTCGGGTCGATCATCATTGCCCTGCCCAGGGAGAGCATCTGTCTCTCGCCCCCGCTCATAGTCTTTGCTTTCTGGTTTCTTCTTTCATGCAATCTCGGGAATAGTTGGTAGACCCGTTGACGAGCCTCTTTCACCTTCCCTTTTGCCTTCAAGGTCCAAGCCCCCATATCCAGGTGCTCCGATACCGTCATATCCGGAAATATGACCCGTCCCTGCGGAGAGTAGGAAACTCCGAGCACGATAACCTTATGGGTATCTATGCCCGATATATCCTCTCCACTGAAGATAACCCGTCCTTCCCAGGGCCTTAGGTTGCCAATGATGGTCTTGAGAACAGTGGATTTTCCTGACCCATTGGGTCCTATGATGCTGACGATTTCCCGCTTTTGGATGATGAGCGAGACTCCGTGGAGAACCTCCTTTTTCCCATATCCGGAGGTGATATTATCGACCTTCAATATTATGTCGTTATCCATGGAGACTACCTGCCGAAATAGGCCTTGAGGACCTCCTCATTGTTTTTGATCTCCTCGCCCGTTCCCTCTGCGATTTTTTCGCCGAAATTGAGGACCACTATCTTATCCGAATGGCCCATGATCACTTTCATGTCGTGTTCGATGATGAGGAATGTCTTACCCCCTTCTTTGAGCTTATGAATAAGCTCCATGATCTTATTTTGCATGGTTGGGTTAATCCCTGCTGCCGGTTCATCGAGGAGGATTAGGTCCGGGTCGAACATCAAGACTCGAATCAAGGCCAACAGTTTTTGTTGGCCATAGGAAAGATCGCTGGCATACTCCCCCCTCAGGTCGACAAGCCCGGCTAATTCCAGGAACTCCAGAGCCCTCTCGTCCCTATTTTCTACCCGTGCAGCGACGATCAGATTCTCCATAAGGGTCATCTTCGGGAAGACCCTGGTGATCTGGAAGGTCCTTCCGATTCCCCTCTCTGCGATCCGGTAAGGCCTGAGATTATTAATTTGATCGCCCTTAAAGATGATTTGACCCTCATCGGTTGTGAAAAATCCCGTGATGACATTAAAGAGCGTTGTCTTGCCAGCTCCATTTGGGCCAATGAGCCCAGTGATCCGGTTTCTCTCCAACTCAAAGGAGCATCTATTGACAGCGGCCAGGTTCCCAAAGGACTTGGTCACGTCTCGGAGCTGCAGGATTTGTTTGTCTTCTAAGGGAGACATCTTCAGATTTTCCTTGTCTTTTCTATCCATCTCCTCTCCTTCATCCATTCCAGCAGCCCCTGGGGGAGGAACAGGATCAAAGCCGCGAGCAATACACCGAATACGGCCATGTTCAGCTGAAGGAAATGGGCCCAGATAAAGTCATTGAGGACCTGTAGGACAGTTCCCCCGATGACCGGTCCCAGAACCGTTCCCACGCCTCCGAATACCGCCATCACGATCGGGATGATCGTAAACTGAATGTTGAAGGTGTGGAAAGGATCGATGTAATGGAGGAAGGTGGAGTGAATTCCCCCTGCCAGGCCGGCAAAAAAGGCGCTGATTGTAAATGCCGATATTTTCAATCTGGTGGAATTAATGCCCATGCTCTCAGCGGCCTCCTCATCTTCCCGGATTGCCATAAGCCTGAGGCCGAATTGCGACGTCGAAATCTTATAGGTAACCCATACACAGAGGGCAACGGTAACGAGCATCCCATAGTATTTCGTTTGAAAGCTGATGCCCGAAGAAAAGGCGATTCCATCCCCCGCCCTTGTTATTGGCTCCAGATATTTCGTCCCGAAAAGGACTCGAGTACCCTCCGCAACTGCCAGCATAGTGATGGCAAAATAGGGGCCCTTGGTTCTCAAAACCGGAAAACCAATGATGAGCGCAAAGGTGGCTGCGAAAACTCCCCCCAGGATCCATGACAGAGGCCACCATAGAGAGAAGTCCGCTATAGAAATGGCCGTGGCATACATGCCTACGCTCATGAAGGCCGCGTGCCCGAAGTTAATGTATCCTGTAAATCCAGAGAGAATGTTCCAACTACTCGCAAGTGCGATGAAATAGAGGATGAGATAAGCCAGGGTGGCATCGGCTCTGTCGAAGACCAACGGCGCAACAACCATCAAGCATGAGAAGGCAATCAACAGGATTAAGCCGACCTGTTTGATGAGGCGATTCATCGATCAGCGCTCCCTTACCCCGAACAGACCGCTGGGCTTCACAACCAGAATCGTGGCCAGAATGGCAAAGGGGACTACCTGAGACATCCTGGCGTCCAATAGCTGTCCGGTCAGGCTTTCCGCCGCTCCATAGATTAAGGAGCCGACCAGTGCTCCTGGAATGCTTCCCAATCCCCCCAGGACGATGATGGCAAAGGCCTTGGCCAAATAGTTAAAGCCCATCTGAGGGAAGATGAACCAGGTCATGGAGATCACCGATCCCGCACTTCCCGCAAAGGCAGCCCCAAGGGCAAAGGTCAGGGTACGGACCTTTTTCGTATCGATACCACAGACCAGGGCCACTTCATCGTTTTGGGAGGTGGCTCGAATGGCCTTTCCCCATCTGGTAAATTTTAGGAAGGCGAAGAGGGCAGTCACCAACAGGGCAGCGATGCCAAACCCCAGGATGTAGCTTTTCGAGATGTTCACTCCTAGGAAGGCGACAGAACCGCCAAGATAAGAGACTGCCTTAATATTGGTGGTGAAAATCGCCTGAGCAGTGTTCCAGATGAGAATGGATACTCCGAAGGTGAGCATAAGGGAGGAGAGCATGGATTTCCCAATCACCCTCTCCACCAGGCACTGGTGGATGATGACACCGAAGAAAAAAAGCACCACAAAGGCAATGACGATGGAGATGATGGGGTTGATTCCCAAAAGCGTCCATGAAAAGAAGGTCAGAAAGGCACCCAGCATCACAAACTCGCCGTGGGCGATGTTGACCACTCTCATAACCCCATACACCAAGCTTAGCCCCACGGCGATCAGCCCGTAGAGGGAGCCGATGAAAATCCCAACTATCAGGGCATTATAGATGACAGGTAAAAGTTCCACTGTTTTATGCCACACAGGAGAAAAGAAAGGGCCCAGAAACCCTAAATCTATATTTCTGGGCCCTCCGTTTAGACTATTACCACCCCTGGAATGGGTAAATGAATTTTCCAGTTGCGGCATCAGGAGGATAGATGACAACCTTCTTCAACTCTCCTGCCACTCTTTGCCATTGGAGCAATAGGTTTTTACCACCCACTTGAAGGCCTGAATCAGGGGACTCCAGAGGCATAACGCTATATCTATTGAAGATTGTGAGCGTATCCAATGAATACATCACATCCCGGATCGCCTTTCTGTCCTTGACGTTCCCCACCCGTTTAATGGCCTCTTCAAGTACCTGGGCACCTCCGTATGCGCCGGCACTGTGATATTCTGCATCACCTCCATAT
>CBDUXJ010000257.1:0-3707 GCA_965371165.1 uncultured Syntrophobacterales bacterium
AGGCTCATGGCCCTGAGTAAAGCCGAAGGGCTGCGTTGCGCTGCATCCTTAGTCATTGCAGCGTACTTCTATGTACGCCTCATTCCTCAGGATTTGCGCGCCTTGCATCTGGATCTTTTTTCTTTGCCGTCTGATTCCGACTTTTTACGAAATGATCAATCTGAATGAACCACTCCGTGAGCCAATGATACCAAAGCGGACTCATATTTACAAGGGAGAAACCCACTGGAATTCCCTGATGAATGACGAATAATGGAGGAAATTTGACTTAAGTCAAACAAAAATATGCTTGACAAAGTACCCTTGAATCCACTATATATTGTAACTAAGAAAATTACTCTAACTACATATTGGGGAAAAAGAAAAGGGGGGTGCAAATGGGCGTACAGGCGGCCTTAACCGAGAACGCGATGGTAGTACTCCAAAAGCGATATCTCAAGAAGGAGACGGGAGGAAATTCAGCCGAGGCGCCGGAGGACCTGTTCTGCCGGGTAGCCAATAATATCGCCCAGGGGGATCTCATATACGATCCTCAGGCGGAGCTGGATCGAACGGAGGAACAATTTTATTCCCTTCTGTCATCCCTGGATTTTCTCCCCAACTCCCCCACCCTTATGAATGCTGGGCGGGAGCTCCAGCAATTATCCGCCTGTTTCGTCTTACCAGTGGGAGATTCCTTGGAGGAGATCTTCGAGGCGGTCAAACAGGCGGCTCTGATCCATAAGAGTGGGGGAGGGACGGGTTTTTCCTTCTCCAGGATTCGGCCCAAGAACGATCAAGTGAAATCGACCGAGGGCATCTCCAGCGGACCCCTCTCCTTTATGGCGGTTTTCGATACGGCTACGGAGACGGTAAAACAGGGAGGAATGCGGCGGGGGGCCAATATGGGCATCCTGAGGGTGGACCATCCAGACATACTGGACTTCATAGGGTGCAAGGAAGGGGATCATCAATTCAACAATTTTAACCTCTCTGTGGCCGTCACCGAGGATTTCATGGGAGCCTTGGAGGATGACAGAACGTATTTCTTGACCAATCCGCGGACGGAGGAAAAGATCCGAAGTATCAGGGCTCGGGAGGTTTTCGACAAAATTGTGGCCAGTGCTTGGGAAAATGGTGAACCGGGGGTTCTCTTCCTCGATCGCATCAATCGGGATAATCCCACGCCTCAGATGGGGGAGATAGAAAGCACCAATCCTTGCGGCGAACAGCCCCTTTTGCCCTTTGAATCCTGTAATCTAGGTTCCGTAAACCTCTCTAACATGGTCCAGGACGGGGCCTTGGATTGGGAGAGATTGGAGAGAACTGTTCAAGCCGGGGTCCATTTCCTGGACAATGTGATCGACATGAACTGTTACCCCCTAACCCAGATCGAGTCCATGACGAAGGGAAATCGAAAGATCGGTCTGGGTGTGATGGGATTCGCCGATATGCTCATCAAATTAGGGATCCCCTATGATTCCGCCCAGGCCATCGAGATGGCAGAAAGGGTTATGGAGTTCATCCAGAAAGAAGCGCGTCAGGCGTCTCGGAATCTGGCCCTCCAACGGGGTTCCTTCCCAAATTTTGAAGGGAGCTTATTGGAAGGGCAGTGGGATGCCATGAGGAATGCCACCGTTACAACCATCGCCCCCACGGGGAGCCTATCCATCATCGCGGGCGTCTCCTCAGGGATTGAGCCCATCTTTGCCCTGGCTTTCTCTCGGAACGTACTGGATGGGACGGAACTGATGGAGGTCAACCCTCTCCTCTTGGAGATCGCCAAGAGAGAGGGGTTTTACTCAGAAGAGCTCATGCAGGATATCGTAAAAACCGGGGATTTGGGCAACATAGACGGTGTACCCGAGAGATTCCAGAACCTTTTTGTCACGGCCCATCAGATCTCCCCCGAGTATCATATCCGGATGCAGGCGGCTTTTCAGAGATATACTGACAATGCAGTTTCCAAGACCGTTAACCTTCCCCATGAAGCCACTGCGGATGACGTTCGGGGTGTTTATCGATTGGCATTTCAACTGGGATGCAAAGGGGTAACGATTTACCGGGATAGGAGCCGATGCTCCCAGGTCCTGAACAAGGACCAGGGAGCGGAAAAGGGGGAGATTACGGCCCAGGAGAGGGAACCGCGCCCGAGGGGAGAGGTGACTTTCGGAATGACCCGAAAGATGAAAACAGGATGTGGGACTCTGTACGTTACCATCAATGAGGATGAAGAAGGGCGCCTTTTCGAGATCTTCAACCAGATGGGAAAAGCGGGGGGGTGCGGTGCGTCACAATCGGAGGCTATCGGTCGGCTGGTGTCTTTGGCGTTCCGCTCGGGGGTTAAGCCCTCATCGGTGATTCGTCAACTGAGAGGCATAAGCTGCCATCTGCCCGTATGGCATCAACGGGGCAAAATTCTCTCCTGCTCGGATGCCATCGCAAAGGCCATCGAATCCTATACCTTTCATGAGCAGAACGTCGCGAACAGGGAGCCAAGGCAAGCGATACCATTATCCAATCATGCTGAGGAGATCCAGCTTCGTGGGGCCTGTCCCGACTGCGGGGGCCCGCTTCGGTATGAAGAGGGATGCGTCAAATGTTCTTGCGGTTATTCGGATTGTAACTGAGATCCGAAGCCTTCTACGATCGAGCCAATCGAAATGTCATGAGACGGAGCAATGGACCCCGCTATTCCTTCCAGGCGAAATGTGATTAAACCGTTATCACACTCTTCACTTGGGGGACAATTTTCTTGAGGGTTTTCTCCACGCCCATCTTTAAGGTCATCTGGGACATGGGACATCCGCTGCAGGCCCCCGTGAGCCTTACCTGGACTACCCCGTCTTCCCCCACGTTGACGAGCTCGATATCGCCACCATCGGCTTGAAGTGCAGGCCTGATCGTATCCAATGCTTGCTCTACTTCTGCTCTCATGGCTTTTTCCTCCTGGTTGAAGTTCTTTTCCTATATAAGGGGTTTCCTCGAAAACCCCATGAGCCTCTTATGTCCTTGGATGATGAGGACATGTTTATCCCCTCTCCTCGGACTAGTACGCGACCGGATCTTAATGGCCCCCATGGATGAGGATGGGAAGGCATCTGACACAGACCCACTGGAGTTTACCTTTATCCTCGGATTGTAAAAGGACCACCCGATCGCTCGTGGCCCCACAGTGAAGGCAGGCATTAGTTGGTTTTTGTTCTTCCATTTCAACCCTTCCTTTCAAAACGATCTCTCAATCAGGGTTTTTCCCTCTTTAAGATCATCGTTACCAGCACGGCAAATTGACCGTCACCAGGGTTCCGAGGGCTGATGGGGACTTCCCCTTTACAGAAGGCGATGGATCCTTCCTTGAATTCCCTTTCCTCGTCTCCCATAAGGAGTTTCCCCTGGCCCTTGAGGCCATAAATAACCATTTCCACTGCCCCCGGATGTTCGTGAACAGGCATCTCCTGCTTGGCATCGAAGCAGAGGAGCATCACCACCGATTTTTCCCCCACATGAACCTGTTTCGGTACAAAATTCTCCTTCGAGAACTCCATCAATTCGTGGATATTCTTTGTTTCCATGGTTTTCCTCCAGAGATCTTTGGAAAAGTCGCTCTTCGCTGCTCAAAATATTTTTTCGACCATTCTGAAGTTCGCTTCACTGCAAAGAGCGCTGAGGGGCTACTTCGTTACCAAAACTCGCCTTTCAGGCTCAAACATTGAATTTGCGGCCGTTTC
>CBDUXJ010000258.1:0-3691 GCA_965371165.1 uncultured Syntrophobacterales bacterium
GGATTATTCTGTAGCTTGTTGAATCCACAACAAATGAGTTCTCCATGAGGGATCACCGTTGTCCTTGAGCGTAATTTGCTGGAGAAATGGGGTACCCATCGAGGATGAGCAGAGCTTGTCCTGAGCGCAGTCGAAGGAAAGGGGAAGGCCAGCCCTTTAGAGGCTGGAAGGGGTAAGCATTCCCCCCCTGCGAACCCCGAAAGGGTCACTTCGGAAGCATTGAAGCGAAGGGACAATGGTGTTCGCATACTAACAATAGAATTTGACATATAATCAATACGTTACAAAAAAACTCCTTATAAAACTCACGAAACTCGCAACAGTTTCCTTGAAATATGGTCCCAGATCATTATACCCTTACCAAAAACAGATGAAAGAGGGAGAGGAAGAGATGGCTGGCCGCGCACCTAGGATAAAAGGCATGGATTTCGTTGATATACAAAAAAGGAGGTCATGGTTGGGACCTTCATACAAAGGAAACAAACGACATCCTCAAAAGGTTTAAAGCGCTGATAGACCAAAAAACCTTTAGGAGGGCGACCCATCTCGTTATCGCCTGCTATAAGGATTTGACCCAAAGGATGAAAACCGGTTTATCCCACCTCGATGGTTATAATCTCTCTCGCCTCCTCTACATCCCGATTGACCACCGATGTGTCTTCATGGTTCAAAACCACGAATAGGGGACACCGGTATCCCTGCCGGGCAAGTCCAATCCTCTCCCCCGACTTCATCCTCTGTCGCAGTCTGTAGAAGGATCCGAGCCTTCTCACCTCTTCTAACCCCGCGATACCCTTTAATGTACCTTCCTGAGGGGGAAAAAATTCCAAAACGGCGGTGCTTTTTTCGAACTTGGGAACCAATTCGCCCCCCTTACCCAGGGAGGTAGAGAAGGCCACCTCATCCAGGTCGATGCCGAAGGACAATTTCATCATCTCGGATCGATAGCCCCCCACCCGCGCTCCTACCTCGAGCACCTTAGGCCCCGTTGGGGTATAGATCATATCAATGTGGGCGGGTGAGTTGACCAACTGTAGGGCCCGAATCCCCTTTTCGGCTACCTTCTCGATGGCCGCTACTTGGGATGGATTGAATTGAGTCGGCAACATCCGGGCAAATACATGGTAATCTTCGATCCCTATATCCTTGGCCGGTACTAGATCTACAACGGGAGAATGATAGATTTTCCCTGTCGGCAACACGAAGGAGTCGATGGAAAACTCCCTGCCCTGAAGGAACTCCTCCACCAATAACCCCTTCTTCAGGATAACCCTATGGCGGTTCGCCGTCTCATCCATGCGGCTCGCGACCTTCCGGAGCGTTCGTGCTAAATCCGGGAGCCCGTCACATCGGACAACCAATTGGCTCTTGAAAAGGTTTCTGGGCTTGACCATCAGGGGAAATCCGATCGGGAGGTGGCGAGGGGGAGCGTTCGGATCATCAATTAACTGAAATGGAGGCACGATGGAGGGGTCGTATTGGACCATCCGTTCCCGCATTAAGTATTTGTCGTTTAACCATTCGGCCTGCTCCAGTGCAATCCCTTTCCTGCCCAAGGCCATATTCAGCACCGCAGACTCTTTCACCCGCCTCTCCCTTCGATTTATGACCGTCAATATTTTATTTCTAAACGGCAACCCCCTCACCATCTCCGCCAATCCATCCAGATGTTGGGGATCGTAATCAATAATGTAATCGACCTCTTCCCTTTCGGTCAACCTCTCCCCCTTTTCCCGGAGTACCGCGATACGGTACCCTCTCTCCTTAAGGGTCTGGCAAAATCGCTGAATCCCGGTGAATAAAACGATATCCTTCTTCATGTCGGAAAAGCCTCGGCGTGACAATGGGTCAATGCCATGTATGGAGAGGATGAAAGTCGAGTTGATCATAGACCAGGTTGATGATCTCCCTCGCTTTCCCGTTCAGCTCCGTGGGGGACTCGATGATCTGAAACGGAAAGAGTATCCGGCAAACTCTGGTCAGCTCATCGTTGAAGACAACGGTACTCCCCTCGGAGGGAACCCCATCGGTGAGGATGAACTCATCCTCGCCTTTGAGATCATCATACCTCAAGCCCTCCCGGATGAATTCTATGCGGTGTTCCCCGGGGTTGTATCGATAGACGCCGGATCTCACATTCCCCCCCACTTTCAAGGGGACATGCCTCTTATTGAAGAGGATGATGTGGCTTCCCCTGATCCGTTTTCGGTAAGCTTGGTTCAACTTTCCCACATCGATTTCGTAATCCGCATTCAAGAATTCGAGGACATGAAACAGATCCATCGGGATTGCGCCGTTTTTGAAGTGGTGCATGGAGAGCATGGGAAAGGCCCCCGTGTACCGGGCATTGCATTCTACTGGGTAAACCTCATCTGCCTTCTCATCAACAACTAAATCGATTCCGAAGATTCCCCGATATCCCTTGTCCCACATATATCCGCTCAATTTCTGGACTATCCTCATGACCCGTTCATGGTAAGAAGCCGAATAGCTCCTGTAAGTCCAATCATGACCGCAGAAAAACCCGTTCCCCCGGTGAACCTCAAGAACCTCCGGAATATCCATAACCTGGGTTTGAATGCTCGAAATCAAGGCGCCATATCGAGTTGCACAGGCGGCGACGCTGGCGGGAAACCCCTCGATCAATTTAACAACATTCACGGTGTTAATCTGGTATCCTCGATACGATCCCTTGGAGATACACGTGAGGAAATTCAGGTAATCCTTTTCCGATCGGATGAAAAAGGTTCCCCTGCCTCCCCCTTTCGTGATATCGGGGAGTTGAAAAACCATATCCCTCCCAAAGCGCAGGGACAAGGAACCATATCCTCTCCTGATCAGCTCATCTCGGGAGATTTGCTCCCCCGGGATGAGGGGAAGGTCAAGCTCCTGGAGAATCTCCCTAAATTTTCCCTTATCCCCGAGCTCCCTGCGTATCCTGGTCGGATTTCCGATGATGTTCCAGCCGAATTCCCGGCATATCTCTTCAATCTCCTCGGTGCTCTGATAGACGAACAGATGGATCCTTCCCCTGGAACGATTGATGTATTGTTGAACCCGAAGATTTCTCAACAAGAACGCCGAGTCGACTGAATCTTCTGGCGATGCCCCTTCCCCTGGGTGATCCCTTTGGAGGCTGAAGACGCTACAATGCCTTCCAATATCATCGAGATCCTTCGAGTCTTTATAGGCAATGATCCCATAATTGCGGAGGAAAAAGGCCGGCATCAGGCGCATGAAGGCGGAAACGCCCATCCCAAAGAAGAAATCCCCTCGATCATTGATCAATCTTATAAGGTCGCTGAGATGGCTTTTCATATGAAAAGGCAGATGGGTTTGTACCGCTTAATTTAATGAACAACTCCTCGAATTGTCAATGGACATAAATCAATTTCCTGAGGCTCTGAAGAACACCAAAGAGCTTAAGTGCAAAGCTTTCAAATCCCCCCTATTCGCTCTCGTAGGCAACCTACATCCTAACAGCAATGATCAAGTTCTTAAAGCATTTTGTGATAGGGCACTTGTTGTTAAGAGGATGTATTTTGACGCCATGATCCACTGAATGGTTCAGGATGGTCTGTGACCGGGGGATTAAGGCGGGGGTGGTTCATAGTAGGAGGAGGGAAAAACCATGAGAGCTCATATGCTGAGAGATCAAATCGAGTATCGTCATGTATCCCATTTATTTGCG
>CBDUXJ010000259.1:0-3689 GCA_965371165.1 uncultured Syntrophobacterales bacterium
GTCCACCCGAAACCGCCGTTGGAAAAGCTTTTCCGTGACGATGAGAAGATTGTTTCGGTCTTCAATCACACCCGATAGGTAGTATGGGAGGCCGCAGTTGGCATACGCGACGTCCGGGCCCTTCTCGAACATGATGATTTCGGCGTCTTCAGAACATCGACGGGCCTTTGCCGCAGCAGATGCGCCTCCAGCGACACCTCCCACGATCACAATTTTGGGCTTTGCCATGCTAAAATACCTCCATTCCTCGATTTCATGCCTTATTATATCATCCTACCCCTTGAGGGAATAAATCGTACAGCCCCTTTCTTATGGATATTACGGACGGCGCTCGATAGGAGTTTATTCCTCCTTGCGCCGTCAGGTTATGGAATTGGGCTTCTTTCTCCTCAGGTGACATTCGCGATCCGTCCAGATATCCAGCAGATGGCAAAAAATAAAATGGAGAGATCCCGATCGATTCCCATCATACGGTAAAAGGACCCTGTAGGCAATCTATCGATTATGTTACATCAAGCTTTCTCAGAATGATATATTTTCGTTTAAATGATCTGGTCTCATGCATTCCTCATATGGCACTTTGACTCAAAAAGGGTATCGGTGCGATGGGGACAGAAATCCCAGGGTAGAGGCCGCTTCAATAAGATTGGAGGCCCTGGGAGATTGAGGAGCCATTTGCACCTCGATAGTGGGGTGGGCGGAACGTTATGAGCTTTTAAACGTATCATGCCAAAATAGAGATAGAAATTTCTCAAAAGTATTTTTAATATTTTTGGGAAATAAAAAACTTGACAAACGGTTTTTTCCATTTTAATGTTACCGGTAACATTTTCTGGGCTAATTTTTCGTTCAGTAATGTTTGTAACATCTTTGCACTGCAGGAACCTTCCAAGGGGGGAGTCCAGCGATTATACGGTGCATTGGTAGAGAGGAAATAAGAAATTCATGGGAAAGAAAAGATTGACTATTAGAGACATTGCCAGAATGGCAAAGGTTTCCCACATGACCGTTTCCCGGGCTCTGAATAATGATCCGAGAATTAGAGAGGAAACTAAGAAGAGAATCTTGGACTTAGTGGACAAACTCAATTATAGGCCCGATGCCAGAGCTCGCACTTTTGTATCGAAAAAATCAAATTTGATCGGGCTGGTTGTATCGGATATCAGCAACCCATTCTACGCCGAACTGGCTAGGGGAATTGAGGATAAGGCCCACGAAGAGGGATATAATGTTATTTTTTGCAGCACGGATAACAAACCTGAGCGGATGGAGACCTATGTCCATCTCATGATGGATGCAGGTGTTGATGCTTTCATCTTTGCCTCAACCAGAATTCGTGAACCTGTTGTGGAAAAGCTGATCGATGAACGTTTCCCTCTGGTGCTCGTTAACAGGAGATTAAGAGGGGAGGCATATAATTATGTGGTGTTGAACAATATCCGGGGGGCCTATGAAATCACCGAACACCTCAAAAATCTCGGTTACAGAAAAATCGCTATTATTACCGGAACTTCAAATATGTCTACAGGATTAGACCGATTGAAGGGTTATCAGCAAGCGTTGAAGGATAGCCGTATTGAGTTCAGTGAGAATTATGTTATCCAGGGCCCCTTCACAAGAGGGACGGGATATGAGGGGACGAAACATTTACTCACTATGAAAAATAGGCCTGAGGCCATATTCGGGGGAAATGACTATATCGCCATGGGGGTGATTGATGCTGTTGAAGAATTGGGGTTGCATATTCCAGAAGATATCGCACTAGTAGGGTTTGACGATACGGAGTTTGCATCCAATCAGAGGATTAGATTGACAACAGTTAGTCAAAGAAAATACGAAATGGGAAATTTGGGTGTGCAAATACTGATCGATTATATTGAGAGAAAAGAGACGGATTACACCCACAAAATTATTCTAGAACCACGATTGATCATTCGGGAATCCTGTGGGCAAAAATTGCGGGAAAAACGTAAAAATAAACGGGCGCCAGGGTCCAAGGTTGAATCGTTTGGCTCCTTTGACCGAACGTAAATTTCCCTCTTCATTTTACGGAAACAGACAATTCAATGCCAAGTTAGCCAGGGGGGGGTCAGAGATCGTTCTGTCCAGGACGCTAAAGCTTGCGAAAAGAGGAAAACCGATGGGGTTCAAACGACTCTTTGAGCCATATCAGTTAAGGGGTTTAACCCTCAAGAATCGCCTCATCAGTGCTCCCTGCGAGAGGAATTACGCCAATGTAGACGGTTCTGTGACACAACGATACATAGACTACGTGGTCGAAAGGGCGAAGGGCGGAGTGGGGTTGATCATTGTGGAGTCCATGTACATGGACCCGGTAGGAAGGGGCCATATCAGGCAGCTCGGGATCTACGATGACAAACTCATACCGGGATTGTGTCGTTTGACAGATGCCGTACATGCCTATGGCGCCAAGGTGGCTTCTGAACCCATGTCCTGTGGCAGGGAGACTTCCTCATATATTACGGGATTTCAGCCCTATGGGGCGTCCAATGTTCCCTGCAAGGTTCTCGCAGGCGGGGAGGATCCCCGGGAGTTGACGGTGGCCGAAATCAAGGGATTGGTCGACGGCTTTGGGGAGGCGGCGAGACGAAGCCTCGAGGCTGGTTTCGATCTGGTCGAGATCCACGGAGCCCACGGCTACATCATGAACCAGTTCCTATCCCCTTTCACCAACAAGCGGACGGATGAGTATGGTGGATCCCTCGAGAAACGCATGCGTTTTCCCCTGGAAGTGGTGGCCAGGGTCAGGGAGGTGGTGGGGGATGACTTTCCCCTTGCCTATCGGATGAGCGGCGACGAGAAGATCGAGGGAGGACTTACCATCGATGACATGGTGGGATTCTCTCAGGAACTGGAGAAGGCCGGGATCGACCTGATCGATGTGTCCGCGGGCATCTATGAATCCGTGATGTGGATTGCACAACCGATGGCATTCCCGAGGGGATGTCTTGTCGATCTTGGCAGGAGAATCAAGGAGAAGGTAAGCATACCCGTCTCCATCGTTGGGAGGATCAATCACCCGGAACTGGCGGAGGAGATCCTCGCCGCTGGGAAAGCTGACTTCATCGCCGTCGGGAGGGCGTTACACGCCGATCCCTACTGGCCCATAAAGGCGCAGGAAGGTCGAGTAGAGGATATTAGGATCTGCCCCGCCTGTATGAGTTGCAGCGATCAGCTGGGGACTAACCTGCCTATTACGTGCGCAATCAACCCGGAAGCTGGAAACGAAAGGGATCTGGCCATCAAGCCGGCTCCGAGGAGAAAGAAGGTCCTGGTGGTCGGGGCAGGGCCATCCGGGATGGAAGCAGCAAGGGTTGCTGACCTTCGGGGCCATGAGGTTATCCTCTGTGAAAGGCGAGATCGGGTAGGTGGGCAGCTCCACTACGCCTCAAGGGCTCATCATAAGAAGGAGTTTGAAGAGGTGGTCCGATTTCTGGAGGTCCAGCTGAAAAAATCCGGGGTGGATATGCGGTTGGGTACTGAGGTGATACCTGCGTTGGTTCAGCAGATTAAACCCGATGCCGTGATTGTCGCTACGGGTGTAACGCCAGTTTTGCCGTTTACACCCGGTGTGGACAGGCCTCATGTCCATTCAGCCGTCGATGTTCTTGATCAACGGGTATCCCTGGACGGAAAGACCGCCATCATTGGGGGTGGATTGGTTGGAT
>CBDUXJ010000260.1:0-3649 GCA_965371165.1 uncultured Syntrophobacterales bacterium
GATCTTGGGGGTTTTAGAGGACGGTCAGGATGATCCCACGGTAAAGGGATTCGTCATCGCGGGCTACGGGGAAAGGGCCTTCTGCGCAGGGGCAGAGATCGGGAAGTTTCCCCAACTATTGGGCAATGCAGAGGCATCGATTCGGTATTCGAGGGATTGTTCCAAACTGCTGCGTTTTATCGATGGGACGCAAAAACCCGTCGTGGCAGCTATCAATGGCATGGCCCTGGGGGGCGGGGCGGAGCTGGCTATGCGCTGTCACCGGCTTGTGGCTAACCGAAATGCCTACTTTCAATTTCCCGAGGTCACCCTGGGAATTTTGCCCGGGATCGGTGGTATGGTTGTTCCCAATAGGAGATGGCCCGCCTCGGCCAGGGTCTTTCACGATATGATCCGGTTCGGAACTCGATTATCCGCCGAAAGGGTCATGGAGATGGGAGTTGTTGCCCGACTGGTTGACAATTACTCCGACCTCATCGCCTCCGCTGTCCAGGAGGTGAAGGATCTCGTGGGTAAGGTCGAGCATATCCCCGATGGCCCCGTGGAGATCCCTGAGATGGAGTTTATCGAGAGGCCCATGGCTGGGAAACTTCCCCTCAGCAGGGAGGTAGTCGAGATTATCTCCAAGGCCATCGAGGATGCCGCGCGCGCCCCCACATTCGCAGAGGCCCTGGAGGTGGGCTACGAGGCCTTTGGTCATGTGGCATGCACCGAAGCGGCCAAGGAGGGCATTTCAGCCTTTCTGGAGAAGAGGAGCCCGGAGTTTAGGAAATAGTGGGCAAAGAGGATGTTTTTCCGGTCCCCCCCATCAATTTTGCTCTCTTATTATTGTATGTGCCTCTTTCCCCGATGAGGAGGCCGGCGATTCCCAAGGTCCGAGGGCAATAGAGAATATCCCTCAATCCTGGCACTTCCATCACCTTTCTACGCTCCCTCATCCCCGGGGGGGGGATGGAAGACCGATAGGAGGAAAGAACCATGGAACTTCTCAAAACCTGGGGTATCCCGTCCGGGGGCTTGATCATCTGGCTTGGGCTCGTTTTCTCCCTGATTCCCATCGCCATGAAGTACCTCAGAACAAAGGCCCAGAAGTCAAAGATAGCCCTGGATGATCTCTTGGTGAACGCCCTGGAATTTCCATTGATCCTTTTCCTGATGAGCATAGGTCTAAAGGTATTTTTCGACGCCGTTCCTCTTTCACCCAAAGCGGTCAAATACGGCACTGCTCTGTTGGTTATCCTTTTTATCCTTGCAGGATACCTCTTCCTGGACAAGATGTTTATCGAGGGTCTGAGCCGGTACAGCAAGAAGGTCCATTTCATCGCCACATCTGCCGGAGCCCTGAAGTCCCTCATCCGAGTAGTTATTTTAGGCTTGATCGTCCTGATTATCCTGGACCGATTGAACATAACCATTACCCCTTTTCTGGCTTCCATGGGCATTGGAGGATTGGTAATAGCCCTGGCGCTCCAGGATACCCTTGCCAACTTCTTTGCGGGTCTTCATATCTTTGGTGCCAGGCCCATTGCTGTGGGGAATTATGTCAAGCTTGAATCGGGGGAGGAGGGATACGTTAGTCAAATAGGGTGGCGGAATACGCGTATCCGGATGCTTCCCAACAATACCATCATCATCCCCAATTCCAGGGTGGTGAACAGCCAGATCATCAACTACTACCGTCCTCAGAAGGAGATGGCCGCCCGCGTTCAGGTGGGGGTCAGCTATGACAGCGATCTGGACCATGTGGAGAGGGTGACGGTGGAGGTAGCAAGGGAGGTCTTGCGGGATACGCCTGGTGGGGTGAAGGAATTTGAGCCTTTCATTCGCTACCACACCTTCGATGACTTCAGCATCAACTTCACCGTAATCCTGCGAGTGCAGGAGTACGTAGATAGGTATCTAGTGACCCACGAATTCATCAAGAGGCTCCATAAACGGTATAACCAGGAGGGCATTGAGATCCCCTTCCCTATCCGGACGCTCCAATTCAAGGGGCAGCCGCAGTTCCTAACTGAGTCGGATAAAAATGCTTGAGAAGCTCACCCTCAATGGGTACCCTACTTTTCCAGCACATTACGCTTACGGACAACGGTGTTAACCAGTTGCCCACTGGTGCCTAATAGACCTAAGGGTTGTCTGGCCTTTAAAGGGCTCTGAGACGGAGGTCATTCTATTTATTTGCGTTTCTAATCTTGTATTGATTGGAATGAGTTAGATTTCAAGATTTCAGTTAGCAAAGGTCGCACACAACACTGCGGTGTGCGTTATACGCGGAAGAAACTGTTTCAGTTTCTTAGAAGAAGTATAGACCTCACCATCATTGCCACAAATGGATCGAAAAGGGTATGTTCGAAGGAGGTCGTCAGCCTCGTAATCATTCTCTTGGTGCTGGAATTAAAACTACCGAGTAGTTATTCCATAACTCCGGCCTCCTTGAGTAATCAAACGATATCGCTATGCCCTTCTCTCGCCGCCCGCGTATTCTTGATGATCTTTTGGTAAAGACCCGCCGTTGTCACCGGGCCCATCCCACTTAAGATGCCGATAATCCCTTCTTTCATCGATATCTCCTTTGTCTTCTTCTCCCCATGGTTTCTTCGTCAGTGTGCCACAATGCATAGATTTCAAAATCTACACTGCTCACAATCGTTGAGGAGTTCTGCTATGAGAGGGGCGATTGCAACGCTTCATGTGAAAAGGATGAATTGTTATGAAAAGCTTTGGTTTATGCTCAAACTTGCCTTATCAGAGGTAGCCGCAATTCTTATACACATGATTGCATCTGCGGCTCTTCCCAACTATAATGCCTATATGATCAGACACAAACACGCTCTCGCTCTGAATCCGTATTTTGGGGATTCTACCGCACTCGTAGGGGTTTTCCCTCCGACCGGCCTTGAGTACATCGCCGCGAGCATGAAAGACCTGGGCGGTAAGGTTACGCTTCTCGACCTTCGGTATGAGAAGGCTTACCAGGACCCGAAAGCACTCAGCCAGTTCATCAGGAACGAGATCGATCTTCTATGCGTAAGCATTCGATGGGAATCTCGGTTCGAGGACGTTTGTGATTTCGTCTCTCAGTTGCCTCCTGAGGTCTGCACAATCGTCGGAGGCTACAAAGCAACGGGGGAAGTCGAGTCTCTGTTTGATCGTTGTCCGAATATCGACATGATTGCACGAGGTGAGGGTGAAGATATAATCAAACAGGTCGTCACGGGGGTCCCGTACAAGGATATCCGTGGACTTTCCTATCGGGAGAATGGAAGAGTCGTCCACAACGAAATTGCTCCTCTGCCTGACATCACGCGTATTCCGTTTCCTGATCGGTCCTTGAGGAAGCACAATTATTGTCTGGTTAAACACGGTGTTCGACTCAGCAGCCACGCGTTCGATACGCTACTGACAACGAGGGGATGTCCATTCAAATGCAAGTTTTGCACATTCAGTCTCAATCCGCTCGGGCAGAAGAGGAGCTACACGGAACGGCCGGTCGAATCGGTCATTGAAGAGTTGAAGACGGTTACGGCCGATGTCGTGCTCCTCAGCGATGACAACTTTTTCACGAACCCGAATAGGAGCGAACAGCTTTGCGATCTGATTATCGAGAACAAGATCAAGAAGATCTTTATTGCCCAGACCCGGATTGACA
>CBDUXJ010000261.1:0-3624 GCA_965371165.1 uncultured Syntrophobacterales bacterium
ATTTCGACTTTTTACAATGACGTCAATTCTTTGGAGGAAAAAATCTTCCCGGTAGCTGAGAGCTGGCGTTCAACTATGATGACCGTTCTGGGCCTGAGCTGACGGTCCATTCCTGTCGGGGGTTTCAAGGAAGGATCACCCTCACATCAACCCACATACCTCCAAGGCATCTCGAGGGCTGGTAATGAGCTTCTCCAAGCCCAGCTCCTTGGAAAAGGCCCCGAAGGCTAATCCCATTAGCTGGGTGAAATAGAGGACGGGGATCCCGTATTTCACCCGATACCTATCCTCGATCTGAATCTGTCGCGTATCCAGGTTCGCCTGACACAGGGGACAGCACACCGCGATGGCATCGGCCCCAACTTCCTTGGCCTCCCGAAAGATGTCATTGCTCAGTTTCAGAACGATATCGGACCGGGTCAGGGTCATGCTGACCCCACAGCATTCGGTCTTATAGGACCAATCCAGGGGTTCACTCCCCAAAGCCCTGACGATGCTATCCATGCTTTGAGGGTCTTCGCAGATATCGAATTGGGCAACCTCAGGAGGTCGCGTGAGAATACACCCATAATAGCATGCCACCTTCAAACCAGAGAGTCTGTTTCTCACCCTGGAACGAATCCTGTCCATCATCCCCTCTTCCATCATCACCTCAAGGGGATGGTATACCCTAACCGTTCCACGGTATCGATAATCGAATGCCCGATGAATCTTCTCCCTGACCTTCGGATCTTCCTGCATCTCCTTGTTGGCCACCTTAAACCGTGCTTGGCAGGCCAGGCAGGGGGCAATCAATCGGTCAAAGCCATCCGCTTCGGCATGGGACAGGCTGAGGACGGGCATAGCAATGGAGAGGAGATGCGACATGGCATGGGCCGATGAAGCGCCACAACAGACCCAATCCCTCACCTCGACCAACTCGATATCGAGGGCTCTACAGACCATCCTGAGGGAGAGATCATAATCGGAAGCCGAAGAACCGAGGGAACAGCCAGGAAAATAGGCATACCGCATCACTTTTCTTCCTCCATCGCCTCAAGTCTGGAAATCACTTGCCGCAATTCCTTCACCCCCGCGCTTCTATGGGGGAAAACCCTCAACCTTCCCCGGAGGAACATGGGCATGGCCATGCCGATATCCTTGAGGGGATTGACCATCTTTAGATTTAAGATGATCACGAGTCCTAATTCATAGATCCTCCCGAAGCGACGCACCAGTTTCAGGAAGAGACGGTGCATCATGGGGAGTTCCGGTACGGGATTATAGTATTCCCTATTGAGGGAGGAGGTACGAAGCCCATCGATGAGCTTTAAGATGTTGATGTCCTGGGGGCATCGGGTATTACAGGTCTCACAGGATAGGCAAATCCACATGGTGCCCGACCAAAGTATTTGATCTTCCAACCCAAGCTGAAGGGCCCTCATCAACTCGTGGGGCTTCATCTTCATGGCATAAGCCGAAGGACAGCCCAGGGTACATTTCTTACATTGATAGCAGAGCATCACGTTCTCCCCCGTGATCCCCTGGAGCCTCTTGGCCAACTTACCCCTATCTTCGGTCAGCTCCACTCTCATACTTCTCCCCGTCTCCTATGGGATCGATCAGATCCCGCTGGCAACACCACGGTGAAGGTAGACCCACCCCCTTCTTCGCTTTCAACGGATATCGTGCCCAAGTGGGCTTCGACGATGTGCTTCACTATGCAAAGGCCGAGGCCCGTTCCAACGATCTGCCTCGTCTTCTCCGATTTGACCCGATAGAACCTATCGAAGATCCTCGAGAGGTTCTCCTTCGATATCCCGATACCCGTATCCGAGACCTCAACCCTCACGTTCTCCCCCTCTCCTCTGACGCGGATCGTGATTTCTCCTCCCTCCGGGGTATATTTGATGGCGTTGTTGACCAAGTTGGTAAATACCCCTTCCAGGTTATTTCTGTCCCCTTTCACCGGCGAGAGGGGAGGTTCTACATTGAGCTTCAGCTTCAGACCTTTTGCCTCGGCCTCGGGAAGCATCAACTCACGGACTCTCCCGATAAGCTCCTCCAAACACAGGGGTTCCTTGTACTGAACAACCATCCCAGCTTCGATCTTGGATAGATCCAACAGGTCGTTAATGAGATCAAGAAGGCCACTAGCTCGTTCCTTAGCCCGTTTAAACATCCTCAACTGCCTCTCCGTTAAATCCCCTGAAAGGCCTTCCAGGATAACTGAAAGCTGCTGCTGAATCGAGGCCACCGGCGATCTTAGTTCATGCGATACCATGGCCACGAAATCCGACTTCATCCTGTCCAATTCCTTTAAGCCCGTGATATCTTGCAATACGGTCACGGCCCCCAAGGTCTCCCCCAGCTCGTTCTTTACCGGAGCAGTGTGGGCCCTCAAGAAGGTAGAAGTAGAACCGGGAGGGCATAGCTCTTGGGAAACCGTGGGAAAAGCAGAGTCGACGGATCTCAAGCTCTGCATAATAGTATCGGTTAATGTCCCGTCGATGCTGCATTCGGACAGTGACTTTCCGATCAGGGAGCACTCCTGAATCCCCAACATCCGTCCAGCCGCCGGATTAGTCAAAACCACGCAGCTATCCCGGTCGCAGACCAAAACCCCATCCCCCATGCAGTTGATGATGGTCACAATCCTGCTCTTTTCCGTGGCAATGTCCCGCAAGCTCTTCTCCCTCTCCGACTTCAGGACCTCCATCTCTCTCTGCAAGGACCTCTTATCCAAAGCCCTTTTTACCACGATTCGAAGCTGGTCCGGGGTGAAGGGTTTGGGGACGAAGTCATAGGCCCCCTTCTTCATAGCCTCAACCGCCGATTCAACCGTGGCATAACCCGTGATCACGATGACCAGGAGATTGGGGTCAGCCCGATGGATGGCTTCCAGTACCTCCATCCCGCTGATGCCGGGCATCATCAGATCTAACAGAACCACATCGAAGCCATCGCCCTTGGAAATGGCCTCCAGACCTGCCTCACCGTTTTCCACCGTCACCACCTCCCAGCCTTCCTTGGAGAGGATTCGGGTACAGCCGTCCCGCATGATCTGTTCGTCGTCGACGACCAAAATTCGGGCACCAGTGGTCACATTTCCCCCGTGGGCGCCAAGAGGGGATAGAGCTCCTTAAGCTTTCCCCAAAAGGACCTCAATCCGCTTCACCAATTCGGCTGGCTCGACGGGCTTATCAATATAATCGTCCGCCTCCGTTTCCAGGCCCATCTGTTGGGTGTAGCGGGTCGTGGAAATTTTTGAGACAACGGCGGTGAGGAGCAGAATGGGGATCTCTCTGTACTGAGGATCGTCCTTCAACTCCTTACAAACGGCGTAGCCGTCTTTATCAGGCATCATCACGTCCAGGACGATCAGGTCCGGTTTCTCCGTCTTCGCCTTCTCAAGCCCCTCGATTCCACCATAAGCGGCAATTACGTCATAGTCCTTGCTTTCCAATATCATCGTAACAGCTTCCACCAAATCGGGATCATCGTCAACGATTAAGATTTTTGGCATATGCACATCCCTCCCCTCTTTGTTTCACTTGTTCACGGCCACGGCTCACGGGAAACGGGCCCTCTCTCTATGCCTCCGGCCTCGGGTGGAGACCCGCCCGTTGGACGATCTCCGGAACC
>CBDUXJ010000262.1:0-3618 GCA_965371165.1 uncultured Syntrophobacterales bacterium
TCCCCCCCAAACGATACGCGGATAGAGCCAGGAAAGGGAGAGGTGAGGGGCCAGCCTCACACCCAACCGGGCAGTCAGGCCGTAATCGCCGCACAATACTACCACCAGGCTGTTCAAGAGCCCCCCAAAACAGCCCGCCGTAAACGCATGACTCAGCCTGGAAAAGAGAGATCTCAAGGGGTTCCTTTCTTATCCCATCCGATCTAGCGAGCGGCCTCGATGAGTTCCTTCGCCGGTGAGAACTTGGGCACGGTCTTTGCCGGAATATTGATGGTCTGGCCGGTTCGGGGGTTCCGACCCACCCTGGCCTTGCGGTTCGAGGTGCTAAAGCTTCCCAAGCCCGGCAGGGCGATTCTTTCCTTTCTCTTGACGCAGCCCTGAATCGAATTGGTCACACAGCTGAGGGCCCTCTCGGCTGCCTTCTTGGTGATGCTTGCCTCCCTGGAAATCCTTTCAATAAGATCTGCCTTTGTCATATCATTTCCTCCTTTCTCTTGCGAGACCGTGGCCTCCTTCTTTGAGAATAAGGTTACTGGTTCTTTACCGGAAGATCAAGGTTTTTTTGTGGGCCTGGAAAAAATTTTTTTCCCGGAAGAAAAAAGGCGAGAACAAGGGCCGTGATGGGCCCCCAGAGCATGAGCTTTTCCCCTCCGATTCTGTCCGAGAGAATGCCAAAGAGAGGCTGGCTCAAAGAAGCCGAGAACATGAGGATGGTGGTGAGCAGGCTGGCTAGGGTTAGGGACAATCCGAGCCTGTCAATGAGCAGCGGGAGAAAGGCGGGCAGAAAAGGAGGATAGAGATCAACCACCAGATGTCCCCGCGATAGAAGTGTCACCTTGGCCACGTCAATTCGATGGAGTGTAGGGATGTTCGCCATGTATATCTCCTCAGGCCGGATATGAACCGGTCCGTGTGGTATACGAGCGTTTTTTCGGCTCGCTCCGTACTCATACCACAAAGGGTGGGAGTTTTTCCTGGTTTGGGACTCAAAGCCACATGGGCCGTGTTTCAGTGGTTACGAGGCATGGTCCTCCAACGAATTAACAACCAATTTAACCTTATAAAACTAACTAAACTCAATTTTTATTCGATTGGCCCAAAATTTGCTTAAAGATTAGAGAGGATCACACGTGTTCTGGAGCGTATTCACCCTCTATTGAAAAGCACGTTGAAAAGAATAATGTTAGAATATAACGAATTGATGGATATCTAGTGATCAATAGCGGTAGTATTCCAGGACAATTTTTTCGACACGAAAGGGAAAAATATGCTGCCGACTGAACCCTCGAACAATGAGAAGGAGAGGGTAACAATAGCGGAAAGGAGGCTTTAGATGATGGGAAAGGGAGATATTAGATCGGGTGATCTGGAGGCCTTTCTGGGCAAGAATACTTCATTTGAGGGAAAAATGAGCTTCGAGGGGATGGTAAGGCTCGACGGTAAATTCGATGGGGAAATTTTCTCCGGGGATATCCTCATCATCGGTGACACGGCAATCGTCAATGCAAAAATCAAAGTAGGTACCCTCCTCGTCGACGGAAAGGTGACTGGTAACGTCCATGCGATCGATAAAATCGAGATTCATTCCACCGGAAAGCTGAATGGAAATATCAATACCCCTGCCCTGGTGATCAAAGAAGGCGGGGTTTTCGACGGAACCTGCAAGATGGACAAAGGGGCCGAGGAAGCAGCGAAAAAGGTGACCCCCCTCAAGGAGAGGGAGGCCGAAGGGCAGAAGGCTATTGATTTCCTGGATGAGGGTTAACAACTGCTATCCCGTCCCCCCCCAGATGCGGTTCCATCTGCATCACGGTCCACTTATTGAAGATTTAGCCTATTTTAATGAATCTGGAGTTTCCTCATTTTTACTCCTCCCGCTCATTACGCTCAGGAATACCGGTTTTCTTTCGAAACTCCATAAACTCAACAAACCAAATAAACCGAATAAACCATCTAAACCATTTTTGCCGGAGGCGACGGAGGTCTTTTACTTCGAGTCGGGTATCTCTTTAAGGAAGGCATCTCTCCGGAGGCCGACGAAACTCCTGATGGCCTGTCGCCATTCCTCGACAATGGCGTATGAGCAGGGGATAATGATGAGGGTTAGGACCGTGGAGACAGTCAATCCGAAGATGATGGAAATGGCCATGGGGGAGAGGAATTTGGCCTGGCCAGAGGCGAAAAAGCCCAGGGGTGACAGACCTGCCGCCGTGGTGAGGGTGGTCAGAAGGATAGGCCGCAGGCGGAGCTGACCGGAACGCAAGAGGGCTTGCACCAATGGCGTACCCTCGCGTCTGAGCTCGTTCACAAAGCTGATTAGAAGGAGGGAGTCGTTTACCACCACTCCGGCTAATGCCACCATGCCCATCAGCGAAAGCAATCCCAGGGAAAGCCCCAAGACGGCGTGGCCCAGAACTACCCCGTTGGCTGCAAAGGGTATGGCCAGCATGACCACCAGTGGTTGAATGTAAGACTTGAACAGGGCTCCCAGAATCAAGTAGATGAGCAGGACAGCCACCGCGAAACTTTTCAGCAAATCTTGCATGGACTGTTCCAATTCCTGACGCTCGCCCTTGAACTCCAGTTTGTAGCCTGGGTATCGCGCCTGGAGATCCGCAAAGCGTTTTCGCACCTGGCTGGTAATTTGCAAGGTATTCCCCTCCTTCTCGTCCACGTCTGCCAAAACCGTGATGGATCGTTTCTGGTCGGACCGGATGATTTTGCTACTCCCCGGCGCCTCCGTTAGCTCGGCGACCTCGCTGAAGTAGACCTTCTCACCATCAGGCGTGGTGAGCACTAAATCCTCGACGCGGGAGGGGCGGTCCCGAAAGCTCTCGGGATACTTGACCACAATGGGGATGTCTTCATCGGATCTCAGGATCTTAGAGGACTCGGCCCCGTAGAAACTGCTGCGAACCTGCCTGGCGATGGAGGCTACATCCAGTCCTAGGCTCCTCGCCTCGGGTCGGGCCACGATGCGGAGTTCCTTTTTCCCGGGAAGGAAGTCGTCGCGGATATCCTTGGCGGCGGGAAAGGTGGTCAAATATCCCTTCACCTTTTCGGCAATCTCCTGCAGGATGGAAAACTCATCCCCCACCGCTCGGATCTCGATGGCAGGGCCGCCCGGGCCGGCCTGAGGCTTCATGTATTGAATTTTAGTAGCTCCCGGGATTCCCGCAGTGCGCTTGCGCAGCTCGTTGATGATTTCGTTGCTGGAACGATTGCGCTTGTCCGCCTCGGTCAACTCGACGATGATCTGGCCTCCATTGGATCCCTGGACGATCCGATTGATATCCAGGAAGATCAACCCCGTGTTGGACGCGACGGTTTTAAGTTCCGTCGGGGGGAGGGTCTCCATAAGGACTTTCTCGATCCGGACGATCACATCGCGAGTATCCTCGATCTTCGAAGTGACGGGGGTTTCCACGTTAATGAAGAATTGAGTAGATTCGAATTCATGGAAGAGGGTAAAGGGGATACGTGTCAGGGCGAAAGTCACCACGACGGCAGTGATCCCCAGGCTGGCCACCAGACTCACGTACTTCCACCGCAGGGAAAACGCGAGGAAGCGTGCATAGTGCACTCGAAGTGCATTGAACCATCGCTCAGATCGGTGGG
>CBDUXJ010000263.1:0-3610 GCA_965371165.1 uncultured Syntrophobacterales bacterium
AGACTCTGGAAAAGGTCTGCTTCTCTTTCTTGATGAGCCCGGCCAATTCCTTCGGGCCCATATACCCCGGACGGAGGTCCAGGAGCCTTGTTTTTTCCATGCTCTTGTAAAGAGAATGCCCCATGGCCTTTTTGAAAATCTGGTGGAGGTATTCGATTCTCTCGGGGGAAGTACCAGCTCTGGCACCAATCCCCCTCCAACGGCCTAGGGTTACGTCCCAGCCCAATTCTGGGGCTACCGGAATTTTGGCAAAGCGCATGTCCGTGACCCTCTCTTCCTTGAAGATGACCAGTGCCTTGATATCACCCTTTTCCAACAGAGCGATGGTGGAGCCGAACTCCTCGAACATGGCATCGATGTGTCCTCCCAAGACCTGGGCATGCATCTTGCCCGCCGAATCAAAGGGAACGTATTTTGCTTCGATTCCAGCAGCTTTCAAGAACATAACCACAACGACCTCATCAAATCCGGCTGAGCCCGTTCCGCCGATGCTAACCTTCCCCGGGTTTGCCTTCGCATACTTTACGAAATCCTTGATGTTCTTGAACGGTTTCCCCTTAGATTTACTCTTTTTTGCGCTCACCTGAATGGTCGCGGTGTCGTACTGACACCGGATAATGGGCACGAAATCATTGATGGTCAGCGGTTTCCCCTTAAATTTGGCCCTCTTCAGGACATCGTTGATGGGGAGATCATTACCGATGGATGTAATGGTGTATCCATCTGCGGGCTGTTCCATGGTATAGATCATTCCATTCGCCCCGGCCGCCCCCGGGATATTGATGATCACGAGAGGTGCGGGCTTGAGATACCTCCGGGCAGGAATGCCAATGGTCCTGCTGAAGATATCCGTACCTCCTCCGGGGCCGTACCAAAGGTTCCACTCGATCTTCCTTTTGGGATAGTCGGCCGGTTTCTTGATTCCAGCCGCCTGGCCTCCGGCCACAAAAAGGATCCCCACCAAGAACAACATGGCCACCATTAAACCGATCAACCTTCTTTCTCGTCTTCCCATAATTTCATCCTCCTTTTTTCCTTAATGCAGAACGTAACAACTTTGCACTAAGAGATGATCAGGGATGAAAGCGGTTCTAATAATCACCCCCTTCCCCGCCACGGTCTATCCCTTGTTGCATGGTAACTTGAATACCAAGAACCTACACCCTCTCAAGACCTTTCATGAGCAAATCCGCCTTCTCCGTAACCTCCATCTTCTCGGTTACCACGTTGAGCTTTGCGCCGAAGGTTTTTTCACAGAACTCCCCTAGAGCCTCCATGGTCTTCGGGCTTCCGGTCACAGGGAGATATGGCCAGAAGTATGTTGGGACTCCTATGGCCACGGTCCAAGCTGCCCTGGCCACCGCTTTGGTTCGGTTGGCTTCTGGAAAACAGGCCACGATGGGTAGGTCCTTTAGGTGCTTCTTTTCCACCCTCGCCATGCCCAAAAGGAACTCGGTGACACCGCCATTTTCACAGCTTCCCAAATCGACCACCGGGGGAAGATTCTTCCCCAGGGAGGAGAGGAGACCCGATAAATCTTTCCCACAACTGGATTCCCGGTTCTGGGGATTTAGGAGCCCATATTTGCCAAGGCTTATGCTTGCACAGCCTTCGGAGATGCAGAAAACCTCCCTCTTCAATAGCTCCCGGGCCAGTGAAACGATCTCATGATCCTGGGTGAATTTGACGTTGTTACATCCAGCCAGGATGGCCAACCCCTTAATCTTCCCCCCCTTCATGTCCTCGCCGATCCTCCCCACATCCAACTCCTTGGGGGAAAACCCTATGATGGCCGACTCTTTGACCCCCGGAATATCCTTGGCTACATTACGGCGAGCATCAAAGGCCTTCTGCGCCTGCTCCACGATCTTCTGGGCAACACCCTTCAAGTTCCCTTTTCTATTTAAGACCTCCGTCCGAACGATCTCCACATTCCACCCCTTGGCCAACTCCGCCAATGAGGGGTTTACGCACTGATCCCCGGCCACGATGAGGTCAACGGCACCCGTCATGAGTGGGATCTCCTGGGACCCGTAGTTGGTCACCGGGGCGAAACAGTACGGAGGGATCAATGGATCGGTGCAAACACCCATTATTCCAATATTTTTCCCCTTCGCTGCCTCAGCGATTTTCTGCTTGAGAAGGGGGGAGAAATGACCATACAGGAGGATTGCGGGAACCTTCTGCTGAAGTACCCCTAGGTTGACCTCCACATCTGTGGGGGAGGTATCTCCAAAGACCGAGGCCTTCAGTCTTCCCTGAAGCAACTGGGCTATGCATCCCGATACTGCCCCTTTGAAAGCCCAAAGAAGGGTTTCCTCTACACTGGAAGTCCCCCCATCCAATTTCTGGGAGACCTTGAACAGATCCCTGGCAATTCCCTCCGGATAGATACCTTTTGCCTTCCATCCATCGATGAGTGCCTTCGGAAATTCCTCCACCACGCCAGCACCCCCATCTGCCAATAGGCCCTGAATGTCCTTTATGAGCTTATGCGCCTGGCCCTTGTCCTTGGGAGGGCCCTCCCCTGATTCAACACCATCGGCAAAATCTACCAGCTGATCTAGGTAAGCCATCACCCCATGAACGACGAGCCTCAAAAAGGAATGAACCCCAAGGATGTCCCTGTCCTTTCCACAAATACCCACCTTATTCCCATCGCGGAAAGGATGACTTATACACGGTCCCTGAAGGCAATCCCTACAGTTCAACCCGGTCTCGCAAAATCCGCACTGGGGAAGCGATCCCTCATACCGATCCCATACCAATGAAACCCCGTTCTCTGCCGCTTTGGGCATGAAAGTTTCCACTGCACTATCAGCGGTCTTCTTTTGGACAAAATCCATCTCTCCTGCTCCTTTCTTCCCATAGATTCCATGATTTCTGTCGTCATCTTAGGCTCCGCTAGAAACCCTCCAATCCCCCACTGTACTGCAAATACGGTGAATCCTCATCGGGTAACCCCTTTCGGGTCTCCTGCAATTTTAAGGCATCCGTGGGACATACGTCCACGCAAATGGGATACTCCATGTTCCGACACCGGTCGCACTTGATCGCTACGTGTTGAGACGACGATGGAGCGACGATCCCAAAGGGACAAACCATCACACACATCCAACAGGCAATGCAGGTCGGCTCGTACACATACACCAGTCCGGTCTTCGGATCCCTTCGCATGGTTCCATTGGGACACGCATCAATACACGGCGCTACTTCGCAGTGACGGCAGTGGAAAGGAAAATTATTGCCCTCTACATGGACCCGGGGGATCGGCTGGGGTTCCTCATGAATGGCCTGATTGAGCTCTTTGGCCACAGAGCCTATCTCAATCCCGCACCAAAGCGCACACGTATGACATTGCGTACATTTTTCTTGATCGACCATGATCACTTCCATCTTTATCCTCCTAAGTGCTTCGATTCGCAATTACGGTGACGTATTTTGGCGACTTATTTCAATAATATTGCTCACTCCATTCGGTCCGCCCTCGGCCATGAGCTCGGGCCGAATGGAGCTCATGGCCGAGGGCAGCACTAAGTCCTGAGGGCTTCGACTGAGACATGTCGACGAGCTCATGTCGAGTCGCTCAGCCGAAGTCTGAATAAGTTCG
>CBDUXJ010000264.1:0-3575 GCA_965371165.1 uncultured Syntrophobacterales bacterium
CTCATTCCTCAGGATTTGCGCGCCTTGCATCTGGATCTTTTTTCTTTGCCGTCTCATTTCGACTTTTTACAATGACATCATAATTGACAGGACCACGATGGGTTATTTAATCTCTGCCGTCCCCCCTGCTTCCTCAATTTTCTTCTTTGCTGACTCAACCTCCTCCTTGGGAACACCCTCCTTTACGGGTTTAGGGACCCCCTCCACCAGATCCTTTGCCTCCTTTAAGCCCAAATGGGTCAGTTCACGAACGGCCTTGATCACCTGAATCTTCTTGTCTCCAAAACCCGTCAAGATTAAGTCAAACTCCGTCTTCTCCATCTCTGGCGCGGCTTCAGCAGCGCCCGGAATAGGCCCCATGGGCATACCAACTGGGGTAGCAGCGCTCACCCCAAATTTCTCCTCTAATTCCTTGACGAATTCCGAAAGCTCCAAAACAGTCATATTTTCGATGAATTTGATAACGTCCTTCTTGGTCGCCCCTGCCATCGTATCATCCTCCTATCATGGAATTCTCGCAGGCTCTTCTCATAGCCCTCCCTATGCCTCTTCCTTACTTAGGTTCTTTTTTAGCCTCTTCCTTAGCCTCTTCCTCTGCCTCTTCCTTAACCTCAACCTCAGCCTTAGCCTCTTCCTCTACCTCCTCCTTAACCTCAACCTCAGCCTTAGCCTCTTTCTCTACCTCTTCCTTAACCTCAACCTCAGCCTTAGCCTCTTTCTCTGCCTCCTCCTTAACCTCAACCTCAGCCTTAGCCTCTTCCTCGCCCTGCCGAGTAATGCGAATCACCTCTAATACCTGGACCAACCTTCTGATATGAGCGGATAAGACGTTTACCAAATGGAACTGTCCGCCCTTGAGTAGTCGTAAAACATTACCCAGTAAGACCTCTCGTCCTGGGAGTTTAGCCATAGTCGCAATCTCGTGGGGTCCGACCACCCGCCCCTCGACGAGGCCTCCCTTTATCTCCAGCATGGGTATATCCTTGCTGAATTCCAAAAGGACTCTCGCCGGAGCAAGCGGATCGTTATTCGAGAGGGCCATGGCGGTTGGACCAACAAAGAGGTCTGAAAGTCCCTCCAAGCTTGTCTCCTTCGATGCGAGACGCATCAACGTATTTTTCACCACCCGGTATTCAACTGCAGCCTCCCCCAACTGTCTCCTCAATCGGGTAATCTCCTCCACGGTCAATCCACGATAATCCGTTACAATTACGGCCCTCAATTCTTGCAGTTTCTCGTGGAGCTCTGAAACAACCCGCTCCTTTTCCTTCCTATTCACGCCTCTAATCCCCTGTTCGGTATCAGCTCAATTTCATCACGTTGCGAACGGACATGGGATCGATCTTGACCCCAGGGCCCATTGTTGTCGATAAAGCGATACTCTTCAGATATACGCCTTTACTCGTGGCGGGTTTTGCCCTGATAATGACCTCCAATAAGGCCTTTATGTTCTCCAGGAGCTTTTCAATTCCAAAGGAAACCTTCCCCACGGCCACGTGTACGATGCCAGCTTTCTCTACTTTAAATTCTACCTTTCCCGACTTGATCTCCTTAACCGCTTTCTCAATATCGAAGGTTACTGTGCCCACCTTGGGATTGGGCATGAGGCCCCTTGGCCCCAGGATCTTTCCCAGTTTTCCAACGGAGCTCATCATATCAGGGGTGGCGATGGCCTTATCAAATTCGAGCCATCCGCCTGAAATCTTCTCTATCAGCTCATCACCGCCTGAATAGTCGGCTCCCGCATCGCTGCCTTCCTTCTCCTTCTGACCCTTGGCGAACACCAACACTCGGATCGTTTTCCCCGTTCCATGGGGAAGGAGAACCGTTCCTCTCACCATCTGATCGGCCTTTCTGGGGTCGACGGCTAACCTGATAGCCACATCCACGCTCTCATTGAAATGGACATAAGAGCAATCGGTAACCAGCTTCAACCCTTCCCCAAGGTCATACCGTTTATTTCGATCGGAGCGGGCTTTTGCTTCGATATACTTCTTCCCCTTCTTCCCCATAAAGGACCCCTTAAACGATCTCTATCCCCATGCTTCTGGCCGTACCCTCGATGATCCTCATTGCCCCCTCTATATCGATAGCGTTCAAGTCTGTAAGCTTAACTTGGGCAATTTCCCTTATTTGATCCTTTGTCACCTTTCCCACTTTTTCCCTGTTGGGCTCGCCAGATCCCTTGGCGATCTTCGCCGCCCTCTTTAAGAGGATGGCTGCGGGTGGGGTTTTCGTCACGAAACTGAAGGACCGATCCGCGTAGATGGTGATTACGGCTGGGATAATCATCCCTTCTTGTCCCTGTGTTTTGCTATTGAATGCCTTGCAGAATTCCATGATATTGACCCCGTGTTGCCCCAGGGCGGGACCAACAGGGGGGGAAGGATTTGCCTGCCCCGCTGGAACCTGCAGTTTAACCACGCCAATCACTTTTTTCGCCATTCTCCAACCCTTTAAGGCCTAACTCTTCTCCACTTGAATAAAATCGAGTTCCACAGGGGTTGATCTTCCGAAAATACTAACCAATACCTTCACCTTCCTCTTATCGGGTTTCACCTCTTCGACTGTCCCAACAAAATTAACAAAGGGACCGTCGATAACCCTAACATTATCGCCGACAGCAAGGGAAACCTTCGGTTTCGCCTTGATTCCCCCTTCCTTTATTTGGGCGATGACCCCCTCAACCTCTTTCTCTGGAATTGGAATCGGTCTCGTACCTTCGCCCGCGAAACCCGTGACCTTTGGGGTTCCTTTTACAATATGCCAGGTCTCATTGTCGAGTTCCATCTTGATCAAGATGTATCCCGGGAAAATCTTCCTCTGCGAGGTCTTCTTCTTCCCTTTCACCAGTTCAACGACAGTCTCAGTGGGAACGAGAATTTCCGAAAAAGACGTAGCCTTACCCAAATTCTTGGCCCTCTCCTCCAAATTCGCCTTTGCTTTATTCTCATGCCCTGAATATGTATGAACAACATACCACTTCTTAGTCATAGACCATGCTCACCCGAACTAGCTTAATATGATTTTGATGAGTTTCCTTAGCCAGAAGTCCACAAATCCCAAGAAGAAGCCACAGATGAAAACGGTAATGAGAACTACGACCGTTCCCGCGATGGTATCCCGTTTCGAAGGCCAGGTTACCTTCTTCAGCTCAACCCTTACCTCCTTTAGAAATTGCCTTACTACTTGAACCCTTCCCACTGTTGCCTTCCTGCTTACTCACAAAAAGTGGCAGGCCAGGAGGGATTCGAACCCCCAACTCCCGGATTTGGAGTCCGGCGCTCTATCCGTTAGAGCTACTGGCCTCTCCTTTTTCTGAAAGCCATTAACTTGTCGAAAATGATTTGCTATTTCGTTTCCTTATGCAGGGTATGGCTGCGGCAAAACCGGCAATACTTTTTTAGTTGTAATTTGTCCGTAGTGGTCCGTTTATTTTTCGTAGTGGTATAATTCCTTTGTTTGCATCCAGTACAAGCGAGCGTTACAATATTTCGCATTGTGAGATCTGCTCCTCAATTACTTCACGATATCGCTGATGACCCCCGCGCCTACGGTCCTGCCCCCCTCTCGAA
>CBDUXJ010000265.1:0-3560 GCA_965371165.1 uncultured Syntrophobacterales bacterium
TTACGTTCACAACCCTTGAGAATTGTCTTTCCTTTGTGGATTACGAAGGAGGCATCCTTTTGCATCAAATGGAACTTCTCTCTCACGACATCTTAATAATCGGTGGGGGGCTAGCGGGTTTAAGGGCTGCTCTGGAGGCCAAAAGGGCCGGGCGAGATGTAGCGGTTCTCTCCAAAGTTCATCCCCTCCGATCCCACTCCGTTGCTGCTCAGGGTGGGATCAATGCTGCCTTAGGAAACGCACCGACCCCTGAAAAAGATACCTGGGAAAATCACGCCTTTGATACCATTAAAGGAAGCGACTATCTGGCTGACCAGGATGCTGTGGAGGTCATGTGTCGAGAGGGAATAGAGCGGGTGATTGAAATGGAGCATTGGGGCACCCTTTTCTCCCGAACAGAGGATGGTAAAATTGCCCAGAGGCCTTTCGGAGGAGCGGAATTTCCCCGGACCTGTTTTGCAGCCGATCGAACTGGGCACAACCTCTTACACATCCTCTACGAGCAATTAACAGGCCTTCAAATTCCTGTGTATGAGGAGTGGCATGCCCTTTCTCTTGTCGCGGACGATGAAAGGTGTATTGGCATCCTCGGTTTCCATCTCTTCGAGGGAAAGATCATCCCCATTCAGGCCCGGGCAATTCTGCTTGCAACCGGGGGCTATGGTCGAGTCTATCTCCGGTCAACCAATGCAGTGATCAACACCGGGAGCGGTGCCCACCTGGCCTTCCAAGTAGGTGTGCCCCTAGAGGATATGGAATTTGTTCAATTCCATCCTACCAGCCTCTATGGAACAAATATCCTGATTACGGAAGCGGCCAGAGGAGAGGGAGGATATCTCATCAATGCGAAGGGTGAACGCTTTATGGAACACTATGTCCCTACACTCATGGAACTTGGCCCTCGAGATATTGTCGCCAGGGGGATTCAGACGGAGATCGATGAGGGGCGCGGCTTTGAAGGGGGATATGTTCATCTCGACCTTCGACATTTAGGAAAAGAGAAGATCATGGATCGCCTCCCCGGTATTCGTCAGATCGCTATTGACTTTGGAGGAGTTGACCCTATTTCAGAGCCTATCCCCGTTCAGCCTGCACAACACTACTCCATGGGAGGGATCCCCACAAACAGCGATGGAGAGACATCCCTCTCCGGACTCTTTGCCGCCGGGGAGTGCGCATGTGTCAGTGTGCATGGCGCCAACCGGCTGGGCGGAAACTCCCTGCTGGAAACCCTGGTTTTTGGCACACGGGCTGGGAAGAAGGCCGCGCAAATGGTGGAGACGGAAAAGCACCATGTTGGCAAAGCACTCTTTCAAGATCAATTGAGGGCGTTTCAATCCGGCCTTGAACAAATCTTTGGACGAAAAAGAGGGGAACCTTGTTTTCATCTTAGGGATGAGATGAAGGCGATCATGACCCCTCATGTGGGAATCTTTCGAAAGGAATCAGATCTGCTTTCCGCAAGGGAAAAGGTTCGAGAATTGAAGGAAAGGATCAAAAGGGTCGGGCTCAAACAGAAAACCCTCGCCTTCAATCATGAACTTGTTCAATATCTGGAATTGGAAGGAATGCTTCATTTATCCGAGGTGATCGTAGAGGGAGCCCTGGCTCGAAAGGAGAGCCGCGGCTCCCATTTTCGGCTGGACTATCCCGATCGGGATGACGAGCACTGGCTTCGTCATACAATGGCATCCAAAACTACTGAGGGATTGAGGGTTGACTATAAAGATGTGGTGATCACCTCTCACCCTCCAAAAGAGAGGACTTACTAAATGGGTTCCCTCCCTTTAACATTGGGGCTTCAACGTTTCCGCGCGGATCGAGACCCCCCTCGATGGACTGAAACCTTCCGTGTGCAACCCAAAAAAGGAATGAATCTCCTTGAGGCATTGCTACGGATCCAGGATGAGTATGATGGGACCCTCTCTTTCCGTTATTCCTGCCGAGGTGCAGTGTGTGGCTCTTGTGCCATGCTCGTCAATGGCCAATTAGTCTTGGCCTGCCGAACCCCAGTCGAAAGTCTCCTGGGAAAATCCATTCTCATCAAACCCCTCCCCTACTTCCCGGTCATTCGAGACCTCATCGTCGACCTGTCCTCTTTTTTCGACCATTATCGGAAAATGGCACTCCATCTTCACGGAAAACCCATCCCATCCTCCTTGGAGTATATAATGAATGAGGATGAGAGAAAGGAGATCGACCCATACATCAACTGCATACTCTGTGGAATCTGTTATGGAGCATGCCCTGCTTTCGGAAGGGATCCTCAATTCTTGGGGCCTGCAATATTGGCCAAGGTTTATCGTTTCCTCGCTGATCCCCGAGACAGAAGGGGCGAAGAGATCCTCGAGGCCGTGGATGGCCAGAGTGGTGTGTGGGGTTGCAATACCGTCTTTCAATGCGTGAGGGTTTGTCCCAAACAAGTCCCGCCCACTCATGGAATCGTAAAAATGAGGAGAAGAATCTTGAGATATCGGCTCTCTTCTCTCCTCTCGCGCCTTTCGTCTCTTGCCTCTCGTCTTTTATGACCGATAGGAGGCATGGACCTTCACATATTTTCATGGAGGGGAAATGTTCGCCCAAGAGAACAAGGAGTATTTGGACCGCAATGCCATCGTCACCATCATCATCGTGACCTTGGTATGGGGGTTTAACCATACCGCCATAAAATACTCCAATCAGGGGATATCCCCGATCTTCGCCTCCGCACTGCGATCCGTCATCGCTTCGATCTGCGGCATTATCTATTGCTTGAGAAAGGGTGAGAGGATATTCCATACCGATATCATGCTCTTTCACGGGTTCATGGTGGGTCTCCTGTTTGGCGTGGAATTCGCCTGCATTTACTTCGGGTTACTCTTTACAGATGCCGCCCGGTCCGTGGTCTTCGTCTATCTGAACCCCTTCGTCGTGGCCGTGGGGGCCCATTTCCTCCTTAAGGGGGATAGGCTGACCGTGCCAAAGATTTTGGGCCTCGTACTGGCGTTTTCGGGCATCTTCATCGTCTTCCATGGGAGACCCATGACGGCCAAACCGACCATGTTCATCGGGGATGTCCTCGAGATCATAGCGGCCTTCTTATGGGGGGTTACAACCCTCTATATCAAGAGGTTTATGGCGGAAAAGGTCCACCCGATAAATACCTTCCTTTATCAGCTCTTCTTCTCCATACCCATTCTATTGGTCGTAAGCTTCATCTTGGAGCCACGGTGGATTTACGGGGTTAATCCCTATATCGTGGCCTCTATCTTTTATCAATCGGTCATCGTTGCCTTTATAAGTTACTTTATATGGTTTAAGCTGATACACAGCTATTCGGTAAGCAGGCTTTCTGCCTTCACCTTTTTTACCCCCATCTTCGGGGTCCTCTTCGGCACCCTCTTGCTCAACGAGGAATTCACCGTCTCTCTAATGGTGGGCCTCCCCATGGTCTCCCTGGGGATCTTTTTCGTGAATTGGAGGAGAAGGACGCTAAGGTAAATTGAAACGGATTCAAAGCGTGAATGCTATCTGTTCGATGGGACCCTATGGATATTACAGAGGAGTGTCCTGAGGTTGGT
>CBDUXJ010000266.1:0-3548 GCA_965371165.1 uncultured Syntrophobacterales bacterium
AATTGATCATTATCGACGAGATCGGCAAGATGGAGCTCTTCTCAAGGCGGTTTCGGTCGTTAATTCCCCGGATCTTGGCAAGCGAAAAAAAGATCCTGGGAGTTATACACCAGAAGACCGATCCATTTACCCGTCGGATCCGGCAGTTGCCAGCCGTGGAGATATTGTCCGTTACGGAGATAAACCGAAATTCCCTTCGCTCCCTCATTCTGGAGAAATTGGAGTAAGGAAAGGACGTCCTGTTGTGAGGTGAGAAACCTACCTTATTTTCCCGATTTCCCCGCCTTTTCGAGAAAGGGTTTAACCAGGTCGATTGGCACCGGAAAGACCACCGTCGAGTTGTTCTCCGTTGCCACCTCCGCCAAGGTTTGGAGAAACCTCAGCTGGAGGGCCGCGGGATAGGTGCTCAGGATCTTTGCCGCGTCTGCCATCTTCTGAGCGGCTTGAAATTCGCCCATGGCGTTGATGACCTTTGCCCTTCGCTCCCTCTCCGCCTCGGCCTGCTTGGCCATAGACCTTTTCATCTCCTCGGGAAGGTCGACGTGTTTGATCTCGACCATGGAAACCTTAATGCCCCAGGGGTCCGTCTGCCTGTCCAGGATGCTCTGGAGCTCCTTGTTCATCTTTTCCCTGGCGGAGAGCAACTCGTCCAGCTCGGCTTGGCCGACCACGCTCCTCAGGGTGGTCTGGGCAAGCTGAGAGGTGGCATACAGGTAGTTTTCCACCTCTACAACAGCTTTGTCCGATTGCATCACCCTGAAGTAGACAACGGCATTCACCTTGATGGAGACATTGTCCCGGGTAATGACGTCTTGAGGGGGAACATCCATCACCACCGTCCGAAGGCTTATCTTGACCATCCGGTCAACGATTGGGATGATGAGAAAGATACCCGGGCCCTTGGGCGGAACGACCAGCCTTCCCAGCCGGAAGATGACCCCTCGTTCATATTCCCGACAGATTTTTACCGCGGAGGCCAGAATAATGAGGATGAAAATGATGAGTGCTGGGATGAAGATCATATCATATCCTCCTTTCTAAAGGGGGGGGGTTATACCTTTACTATCTTCAATTTTAGATTTTTGACGTCCACCACTTTGATTCTTTCTCCCTTTTCAATCCTTTCGTCGCATTCAGCCCTCCAGAGTTCACCGTGAATGGAGACGGTTCCCTCGGGATCGAGCAACGATTCCGATAAACCGACCTCCCCGATAAGCCCCTCAACTCCCGTGGTAGGTTTTTTCGTGCGGGCCCTTATCGCCATGGTGACGGCGAATACGAAGAACGCAGCGCTCACAAATACTGCTGGGTAAATGACGCCCTTCGAAATTTTCATATACTCCGGCAAATTTTCGGCGAGCATGATGGAACCCAAGAGCATACAAACAGCACCTCCCACCGAGAGCATGCCATAACTGATGATCTTAACCTCGGCAATGAAAAGGATTATACCTAGGAGGATGAGGGCCAATCCGGCATAGTTTATGGGAAGCATATGAAGGGCGAAGAAGGCCAGGATGAGGAAAATAGCTCCTACGACTCCGGGCAATATGGCTCCGGGATTGGAGAGCTCGAAAAAAATGCCGTAGATGCCCAACATCAACATGATATAGGCGATGGTGGGATTCGAGATTATATCGAGCAACCGATACCTCCACCCCATCTGTCTCCGGTTGATGGATGTTCCCTTGGTCGCGAGGACCTTCGTCTGGGAGTCAATCTTCACCTTGCGGCCGTCTATTTTGGCCAATAGGGAGTCCAGATCTGAGGCCACCAGGTTGATTACCTTCAGCTTCAGGGCCTCTCCCTCGGTGATGGAGACGCTCTTTCGTACTGCCTTTTCCGCCCATTTGACATTTCTCCCCCTTTTCTTGGCGATCCCCTTTATCTGAGCAACGGCATCGTTGACGACCTTCTCCATCATGGCTTTGTTTTCCTTCTGCCCCCCCAGGGTCACGGGATGGGCGGCGCCGATGTTGGTGCTGGGAGCCATTGCCGCAATATGGGCGGCCATGGTGATGAAGACGCCAGCGGAAGCGGCCCTCGCTCCCGGAGGAGAAACGTAAACAACGGTTGGAACGCGGGCAGAAAGCAATTTCTTGACGATGGCCCTCATGGAATCCATGAGCCCCCCCGGGGTATCCATCTGGATGATGAGGCATTCGGCCCCATCTTCCTCGGATTGGTCGATGGCCTCCGTGATGAATTTGGCCGCAACGGGATTGATCACCCCGTTGATCTCGATGACATTAACGTGCTTTCCCTCGGTGCCGAGGGCGACAAGGCTGGAAAGGGCCATTAATAGTAGTAAGACTGAAAGGATCAGCCTGAACCTCACCATAGGGTTTCCCCATTTCCTATAGTATATTTATAACTTTTATATCCCATGTCCCTGGGGATGTCAATAGATTACCTCGTCGAGTTTGCCGAATATTCCGGTGTCCTCAAGGGTAATTTGGCGAAGAATTTCGAGATAAATAGTTCTTCTATGAGCTATTGGATTCAATTTCGAAGACCAGACTGACTAAACCCAAATGAAGGATGAGAAAACGTGAGGAAATACTGATCGGAGAGAATGAATTCAAATGGATATCTCCATTGAGTCCTCGGCGATAAGCAACTCTCCCTGGTATTCCTTTTTGCACTGTTGGGCGATGTCGATAGTATCGCACACGGGATACAGATGGGTTAAAACCATTTTCTTGCAGTTGGCCTCCCTGCCAATTCTTCCCGCCAGGGAGGGCGTGAGGTGACCCTTGGCCTTCATCTCATCGGGTAAGGCCGATTCGATAACAAGGACATCCACATCTCTGGCAAGCTCAACGAGGTCAGGGCAGTAATCGGTATCTCCCGAAATAACGACGCTTTTTCCATCATCGGATTCCACTCGATAGGCAACGCTCTCCGGCTGATGGTCCATGGGTTTGGCGATGACCCTGAATAGTTCGTAATCCAGGATGTCATCATATACCTCCCTGATAGGTATTCGAAACAGATCGGGTTGAAGCCAGTGGCCGTAAACCCCCTGGATGGCCTGAAAGTAGATTTTGAATCCCTTTCCGCCGATGATGGGAAGGTCCCTTCTTCGGGGGTTTTCCCCATACTTACAGGCAAATACCAGGGGAACGAGGTCGGCTACGTGATCCGGGTGGGTATGGGTATAGAGCACCACATCCAGGTCCAGATAGGTGATTCCTATTTTGAGCATCTTTTCAAGGGTCCCCGTTCCGGTGTCGAACAGTAAGATCTTTTCGCCTATGCGGAGGATGAGCCCTGGAGAGCCCCGCTTGAGGGAAGGCACGCACGTTCCGGAACCGAGAATGGTGATCTCCATTTAACCCCTTTTTTATCATTGGAACAAACAATATAAAACTAACAAGTTTGCGCTCCATCTTCAACCCATAGGGTGCTGAAGCTTGCTGAATTTTGTAGAGAGTATTTTTGTAACCTATTGATCATATAGGAACTCAGGGGCTTTTCCCCAGTTGGAATATTGGAGCGATGGGTTGATGGAAAAGACTACATGGAATAATGGAATGGTGGGTATC
>CBDUXJ010000267.1:0-3526 GCA_965371165.1 uncultured Syntrophobacterales bacterium
ATAACCATTATCACCGTGTTTCACGCCCCGGTCGGGATGGAAAACCACATTAATCCACACGGATGGCAAGGGGCGCGATTTAATCATTCTCGGATGCTTTGGATTTCGCTTTTCCTATTAGGTCCAAGGCCTTTTCCGCCACATGATCGGCCGTAAATCCCAGCTTTTCAAATAGAGTCTTATAGGGAGCAGAGGCCCCGAAACGATTCAACCCGATGACCTCGCCCATGTCGCCTATGTAGCGATGCCACCCCTGGGGGACCCCCGCTTCTATGGCAACCCGCGCCGTTATTCGGGGCGGGAGCACCTTTTTACGATATTCATCCGACTGTTTATCAAACAATTCCCAACTCGGCATACTCACGACGCGTACGGCAATTCCCTTTTGTCGGAGCTTTTCCGCTGCCTCCAGGGCTACATGTACTTCGGAACCGCTGGCGATCACTATGACCTCAGGTTTCTTACCCTCGGTATCGCTGAGGATGTAAGCCCCGCGGGAGAGGCCATCGGCAGGGGCATACGTGCTGCGGTCCAGGGTGGGAAGATTTTGTCGAGTTAAGGCCAGGGCTACAGGACCGCTTTCCCCTTCAAGGGCAAAACGCCAGGCTTCCGCTGTCTCATTGGCGTCGGCTGGACGGATTACCGTCAGGCCGGGGATTGCCCTGAGGGAGGCTAGGTGCTCGATGGGCTGATGCGTTGGTCCGTCCTCGCCCAAACCGATACTATCATGGGTGAAGACGTAAATGACCTTCAACCCCATCATGGCTGCCAGGCGAATGGCCGGCCGCATGTAATCGGAGAAAATCAAGAAGGTGGCGCCATATGGAATCAGGCCACCGTGGAGAGCCATACCGCTGATAATTCCCCCCATGGCGTGTTCCCGGACGCCGAAATGCATGTTGCGCTGGCCGTAATCATCGGCCTTAAAGTCATCTACGTCTTTGATGAGGGTTTTAGTAGAAGGGGCCAGGTCAGCTGAGCCGCCGATTAAGGTGGGTAAGCTCGGTGCAATGGCGTTGATCACCGTGCCGGATGCCCCCCGGGTCGCCATCCCCTTGGCGTCGGTAGGGAAGGTTGGAATATCCTTGTTCCAACCTGACGGCAATTCACCATTCATCGCTCGCTTCCACCCTTCAGCCAATTCAGGGAATGCCTTTTCATATGACTGGAAGCGGACATTCCACTCGTCCTCCCGTTTTTTGCCCTCTTGAAGGGCCTGACGGAAGCGGACCAATGCCTCTTTGGGAATGATAAATGTCGGTTCGAGGGGCCAGCCGAGGTTCTCCTTGGTCAACCTGACTTCATCGATACCCAAGGGCTCGCCGTGTGCCGCTGCCGTGTCCTGCTTATTCGGGCTGCCGTAGCCGATGTGCGTTCGGGTAACAATCAATGAGGGACGCCCGGCCTCTTCTCGCGCCCTCCGAATCGCCCCTGCTATTGCCTCCAAGTCGTTCCCGTCATCCAGCTGCTGCACGTGCCATCCGTAGGCCACAAAACGTGCTGCCCGATCCTCAGTAAAGGCGAGATCGGTGCTCCCCTCGATGGAAATTCGGTTGTCGTCGTATAGGTAGATCAGCTTACCAAGCTTCAAGTGCCCGGCCAGGGAAGCGGCCTCGTGGGAGATGCCCTCCATGAGATCGCCGTCGCTGACGATACCGTACGTATAGTGGTCCGCAATGGTATGGCCAGGGCGGTTAAAATGGGCTGCCAGAAAACGCTCGGCAATGGCCATACCGACACCATTGGCAAAGCCCTGTCCCAAAGGGCCGGTAGTGGTTTCAACCCCATGTGCGTGATATGATTCCGGATGGCCCGGGGTTTTACTGTCCCACTGGCGGAAGTTCTTCAATTCCTCTAGTGGTAAGTCGTATCCCGTGAGATGCAACAAGCTGTAGAGCAGCATGGATCCATGGCCGGCAGATAAGACGAACCGGTCCCTATCCGGCCATCTTGGATTTGCGGGGTTCATCCTCAAGAAGCGAGTCCAAAGGACATAAGCCATTGGAGCCGCGCCCATGGGCATGCCGGGGTGACCGGAATTGGCCTTTTGCACTGCGTCCACGGCCAGCATGCGGATGGTATTGATGCAGAGTTGATCCAACGCATCCTGTCCATTTCCCATGAAAAACCTCCGAAATCGTTAACGAGCGATTCATTCAAAATTTACCTTTTAATACACTATTTTATCCCCAAATGCTACATCTTTTTACGGCTGCTTCACATCGAGCAATTCAAGCATTTTTCGTGTATCAGTGGTTGGAAGCTTGCATTGATAATTTAGACAGACATAGGCAGTGGCTTTCCCATCGATGCTCGACTGGTATTTGGTATATTCAGCAAGTCGTATGATATCCGGCGATTCTTCTTCATTTGGGCGAAAAAGTACAATCTTGTTGGGCGCAAAGTGTGTCCGGAGGGCCCGGAGCATAGTTTTTGTGTCCTCGGCGCCCGAGTTCCCGGCGATAACGACCTCGTACGAGGGCCCTACCGCAAAATCCACTGCAACCATCAATTGGGTATAGGTTGAGGGGGATTGCTTGACAGCCTTGGAAAACGTGCGCCCGATCTTTAGGGCTTTCTCCTCCAAATTCGTATTTGCCGTAATCCTTCCCAGGCGAAGCAGGTTCAATGCTGCAACTGAATTCCCCGATGGGATTGCGCCATCATAAATATCCTTCTGCCGCACGAGGAGCTTCTCAGCATCATCTGCGGTGAAATAAAACCCTCCCGTTTGATCATCCCAGAAGTGTTCCAACAAATCATTATTGAGGTTGAGCGTGGTTTGGAGATAACCCACTTCAAAGGTGGTTTCGTAGAGCTCTATCATCCCCCAGATCAGAAAGGCATAATCGTCCACATAGGCTGGCAGTGCCGCCTCACCATCCCGGTAACGATGCAAGAGTCTCCCATCCGGGTTGCGCATATTGTTGAGGATAAAATCGAGAGCCTGTTTTGCTGCTTCCGCATATCGGGGTTCATCGAGGACTCTCGCCCCCTTGGCAAGGGCAGCGATCATGAGGCCATTCCAGTCGGTCAGAATCTTGTCGTCTTTATGGGGATGGATCCGTTTCTCCCGGGCGGCGAAGAGTTTCCCTCGGGCATCCTCCAAACGTTTTCGTATGTCTCGCTCGGATATCTTTAGGTCAGAGGCAATCTCATCGAGGGTCCCCTGCAAGTATAGAATATTCCTTCCTCTTCTCTTTCCCGTCGCCTCTTCGTGAAAATTACCCTCCTTCGAGACATTAAAGACCGTTATGATCAAATCGGCCTCCTCAGCCGGGAGGACCTGCCGGATCTCCTCCTCTGTCCACAGATTAAACTTCCCCTCTTCTCCTTGGCTTTCGGCGTCCTCTCCGGAGTAGTATCCGCCGGTTGGCGCCATCATATCCCGCATAACATAGGTGAAGATTTCCCGTGCCGTTTGTGCGTATTCTCCCTTCCCGGTTGCTTGATATGCCTCCGTGTAGGCCATTGCCAACAGTGCTTGATCATAGAGCATCTTTTCAAAGTGAGGCACCAGCCATAG
>CBDUXJ010000268.1:0-3522 GCA_965371165.1 uncultured Syntrophobacterales bacterium
GGAGGGCCAGGCGCTCCGATGCGAAGGTGGCCCTGGAAAACGTCCGGGCCATGGCGGAGCAGTTTCGGGCGGAAAATGGCACTTGGCCGGCAAATCCCGGGGATATGGTCTCCTTCGGGTGGCCCGATGACGGTGGCGGAGGGGCCGCTGCCTACGAGCCTGGGCATTATCAAATTACGTATAACAATGCCCATGCATCGGGCTTTCTCGGACAGGCGACTCCACGGGCGGGGACCAGGCAAGATAGAAGTGATGGCGGCGCGGCAAACGGGTGGCTCGCCATCGATGCCGATGGAAACAAGACTTCCGGCGGCGCAGATGACAAGTGGAAGTGATGGGCTTGTCTCAGGCGATCTTTGGGTTTCGAAGGGGTATCATTGCTAAAAGCGTACAAACAAGCCGCTATCTACACGTCTTTTGTCAGGGTTCTCTATAAAATCCCCCACCATATTTCCGATCGCTTGGTCGAATTCATCGGCTTCGTCCCGATTTCGACCAAATCCCCTTTTTCTTGCAAGGCAAAAAAGGCTTGAAATCAATATGCAAATAGATGACTGGAGCTTGCTGAGTTTCCCAGCACCCATTTTTGTAACCTGTTGATTATATGGCAACTCAGGGGCTTTGCCCCAGCTGGCCTACGGCCCTGAAGGGCCAAAGGGAAGACTGGAATACTGGAATTATGGAATATTGGAATGTTGGAATAATGGAATGATGGGTATCCGACGCAGAAAGAACATCGATTATAATGACAAATGACAAAGCCCCAATTAGAAATAAATGCCAAATGTCAAAGCTCAAAGTTCAAATGAATGACAAATAGGAAATAATTGGCTCATTGAGTCGTTGAGTTGTCGATTGAGATAACCACCTATCGCCAAATTATATAATGCATTTAAAAGTTTTGACATTTAGACATTGGGATTTCATTTGGCATTTGGATTTTGGCATTTGAGATTGACAGTTCCGAGTTAACGACTTCTCCAGCATATTACCCTTAGGGACAGCGGACCACACAATAAACCCTACATAACGATCTAAACGATCCAAACCATCTAAACGTTCTAAACCAGATAGACCAAACAGACCAGTATAGACCAGAGAAACCGAACGGACCGAACGAACCAGATAAACGGAAATGATTCCTCATACGGACAACGGTGTTCTCTAGTAACAATTCAATCAATGCCTTATTCTCAAGCATGTTTGAAATGGCTATCTCTTGAATGGTGACCATTTCTCTTGGGTCAAGTGGTCTTGCCATGCTCATCCGTCGGGAAAAGGGAAAAAGAGTCTGATACCAATCCCTCCCAATATTTTCAATCCTCCGGTATTAAAAGGAGAGGGTGGCGATTCCTGCTTGACCCCTCGGGAAATAGCCACGGGGAAGACAACTCTATTACTGACGTTTCCACCCCTATCCCGAATGAATATGGTCAGTGTGAGTTCGGTCCATTCGGATACCCCCGAACGTGGGCGGGAGATGTAACAACCGAGAGTGCCGAACAGCCTTGCCCCGTCACCTTTACTGATGAACACGGAGCCGGAGCTATGACCAGAACCTGGTTGTTGGATGAAGACCACAATTTTCTGCATATCCCCATCCGGGTCGTTAGCTTCCAAGTAAATCCACCAAACATCGCCGTGGGATGCCTCCTCCGAGGCAAAGGAGTTTGTGATGACAGGTGCGCTTCCTCCTGGCTCAATCCACCGTTCGCCCAAAGATTTGGAGTAGGCCATCCTGAGGGGAAGAGCCATTAAGGCTAAGATAAGAACAACCTTTACAAGGGTTTTCATGTTGCTCTCCTTTCTATCCAAATAATCCTTTTATTAAATTATACATGAAGATTATCAGCAATTGCTCTTTTCCCATGCTTGAAATATCCCGTCTGTCCAAGACCAATGTGCCATAGCTCTCCCGAAATAACCCTGAAGGTTTATAGCCACTTACTCAAAGAAGAGGCCCAGGATATAAGCGATTCTATCAACAGGAATTTTTTCGCATTGAAGAAGATATTCGGAGGAAAGACACTAGAATTGGCGACCGAGTTGTGGTACGCCGCGCGGGAGGCGTGAGGCCGGAAGTGGTCAAGCCCGTCGAAGCCTTTCGAACGGGAAAGGAGAAGCCCTTTCTGGTACCCCGATCCTGTCCTTCATATTGTGCTCCTGTTACCAAGATAGCGGGTCAAGCCTTTTCCCGGTGTACCGGGGGCAGGTGTTCAGCCCAACTCGCCCAACGTCTGAGACAATTCGTTTCCGAGGACAGAATGAATATGGTTGGGGTGGGAGATACCCTCTGTTATCGACTCGTCGAAAGGGAAATGGTAGAGGATGTGGGCGACCTCTACTTTCTGGTAAAGGGGGATTTGGAGAAAATCGGCATCAAGGGGAATTACCGAAGGTTTTCATGGCCTCTTGAAACAAGAGGTCCCCCTGATGGGTGTACTTAGGGGAGAAATGGAAGGGCACCATATGTTTGACTTGAGCCAGGTGAGCCAGGCGGCCCGCCTGTTGGGCCGTGAGGTGAAACTTTTCCGCCGCCAGCCTTGCATCCCTTTGTAGGAAGCTGGTTTCAATGAATAGCACCTCGGATCCCTTGGCCAGCTCGACAATTTTCCGTGCATTATCCTCATGGTAGATGACATCGGCGACATAGGTAATCTTCTGACCGGGAACGATCTGTACGATATTCGCTTTCAATTCTCCCAAGGGGATTTCCCTCTCCTTTATTTTGCCCTTCTCCCTCCACCATACCCGGAACAATGTCTCATCTGGTTCTTTCCGTATCACCGCCTCTTTCAACTGCTTCAACCAGGGACCAACGGGAAGCCCCATTTTCTCCAAATGAGTTTTCAGGATATTGACGTGCTGTTTCTCTTCCAGGGAAAAAGCCAAGCATGGGATCTTATGGTCCAGCATCATCGTTCTCACCCGAAATGCGGCTTCATCCAATAGGATCGAATCGGAGGAACCCACACAGGTGAGCTCCTCCCGCCTAAATCCAGATTGAACGCGAAAACAGGCCGTTTTCCGCACCGTAGGATGGACTTCGGTGACCTTTAGTGTGAGGTTGTTCGAGTAATTCTCCACCCGGTTCCATGTATAGGAGGCCAGCTTATTCCCTATATGGTCGATGAAAGAGGGGGGGCCGAAGAGGGAGAGCTCTTTGTCTCGCCCAAGGCAGATTCGCAGGAGATGGTCAAAACCTATAAAATGGTCCATGTGGGTATGGGAGATGAAGATGTGGCTAATTTTCAGCACTTTTCGAGGGGAAAGGGGATGGAGATCGCCCATATCGAAAAGGAGGGCCCTTCTATCAAACATGAATTCGATATAAATCCCCGGGTCGCCGAAGGGATCATGGATGGGCTGTGTATGAAACAAGGGCTTCATAGGCGATGGTGAAGGATGATTTTTCAAAATTATAGTTTTTTTTAAGCCAAATTGCTATATAATGTAAAATTGATTCTTGACGGCTTCGTAAAAAGTCCATCTGCTGCGTTCCGCTTCATCCTTCGTCACTGC
>CBDUXJ010000269.1:0-3496 GCA_965371165.1 uncultured Syntrophobacterales bacterium
AGAATAAATTCACAATACAATCAATGATATATGCTGTCAAGGAATTCCTCCCAATATGCTATGCCTTGGAGCCCCTGAAATAGATGACCTGGTGACACTGGGCCAAGATCTCATGATGCTGGTTCCGCACCACGGCCTCAATGAGGCCGATCCTTCGCGTTCGATGAACGACCCGAGCCGTGGCTTCCAGACAATCCCCCGGTTTACCCGCAGATAGGAAATGGATGTTGTTCTGGATCGCCACTGCCGGCTCCCCGAAGCTATTTCCCGCCGCCTCGCACGCGTGATCAGCTACGGAAAAGATAGCGCCCCCGTGGGCCATCCGAAAGAGGTTGACATGATCATCGGTAACGTCCATGAGTGCCTTGGCGTAGCCGGGTGAAATTTCAACGACCCGCATGCCAACGATCTTGGCAAAGGCGTCTTCGTCATTGACCTTTTCCAACATCGCGTCAAGATCCCCCTGGGCGGATTCAGACATATTCTCCATATAACCTCCCATCGATCGCATGATGTCTCCGGTCTGGTATCATAGAAGAAAGGGAATGAAAATGTCAATAATCCCTATCGAGATCTCTGAAAAGGTTTTAAAAGATCCCTTATCGTAAGGAATTTCCCCAGTCTCTGGAGAATACGGTTCTGTTTGAGCGTGGTTTTTTGGAGGTAGGTTCAAATTATTCGGATTCGTGTAGAAGCAAGAAGCCAGGAAACTCCAGGGGGGTTTATCTTTGATTTTTCGGGTTAAGCTTGTATAATGTGGTGAGAAAGAGTTTTGAAATGAGGTCTTGAAGTGGAGATATTGAGGGATAAAGAGATCATTTTGGGCGTAACGGGAGGGATTGCGGCATATAAGGCCGTGGAATTGCTTCGGGAGCTCACAAAAAAGGGGGCAAAGGTACACGTAGTCATGACGAGAAATGCGCAGGAATTCATTACCCCGCTCACTTTTCAAACCCTTTCGGGCAATCCCGTCCAGAAGGACCTATTCTCCCTGCTTGAGGACTCTAAGATAAGCCATGTGGCTTTAGCGGACATGGCCCATCTGGTGGCGATTGTCCCTGCTACGGCAAATATTATCGGGAAGGTGGCAAATGGCATCGCGGATGACTTTCTTTCCACCATGATTATGGCCACCAGATGCCCCGTACTTTTTGCCCCCTCAATGAATGTCAACATGTGGGGGAGTGTCGCGGTTAAGCAAAACGTGGAAAAATTGAAAAAGGCCGGTTACCAGTTTATCGGTCCAGACGAAGGGGATTTGGCTTGCGAGGTCATCGGGCAGGGGAGATTGGCGGCGGTTGCGGATATTTTGGAGCGTATCGAAGAGCTCCTCACGGAAAAGGATATGGGGGGGAAAAGAGTTCTCATAACCGCAGGCCCAACCCATGAACCCATCGATCCGGTTCGGTTTATTACAAACCGATCTTCGGGGAGGATGGGATTTGCCCTGGCGAAGATGGCCCGGAGGAGGGGGGCGGATGTAACCTTGATTAGCGGCCCTACTCACCTTTCCGTTCCGAGAGGGAATGTTCGGTTTATTTCGGTGGGGACGGCTTCCGAGATGCGGGTAGCAGTGTTGGAACATTATAAGGAGTGTTCCGTTATTATCAAGGCCGCAGCTGTTTCAGATTATCACCCAAAATTTGTGGGCGACCAAAAGTTGAAGAAATTGAATGCCCATGCCTTCCTTGAACTGGAGAGAAACCCCGATATTATCGGAGAGATCGGATCGCTTAAGGGAGACCGTGTTCTGGTTGGATTCGCCGCTGAAACGAGGAATCTCATGGCAAATGCCAGGAAAAAATTGAGGGAAAAGCATCTGGATTTGATTGTCGCTAACGATGTTAGCCGATCCGACTCGGGGTTCGCAACGGAAACCAATAAAGTGGTCATTATCGACTCCCAGGGAGAAGTGGATCCCCTTCCATTGATGAGCAAGGAAGAGGTGGCAAACATCATCCTCGAAAGGGTTCTTGAAATCTTGAGGAGGAAGGGTGGCCGGAGACGGAAGCCTTAGGATGAGTTCTTTATGGGAGGTCGTGCAAGGGGAAAAGGGGTGCTAATGGTTTTTCTCGGGTTTTTCTTTTTGAGCTTCGGTTTTCGGTGATTGGTCAGCAGGTTTTTCCGCCTCTTTCTCTTTTTCCCCCTTCTCTCCTTTCTTTCTGCTTTCAGAAGGGTAATCGTTTACGTAGAATCCCGATCCCTTAAGGATGAAATTCGTAGCCGAAATGATTCTCCTGGCCCCTGCCAAACACTTTGGGCAAGCAGGGTTGAACTCTTCGTCTATCTTATGGAAAATCTCGAAGATATTACTACACTTTTGGCATTGATATTCATAGATTGGCACGGAGTCACCTCAATGGAAAACGAGGGCGATTATGATAACGGCGCATTCTGCATCTCCCTTCGGAGCTTGGTCAACGCCTCTTTCTCTATCTGTCTGATCCTTTCCCGTGAAAGATGAAGTGTATCGCCAATTTCCCGTAAAGTCAACGGGTTGTCGCCCATGATACGGTGAGTGATGATGTATCTCTCGCGTTCGCTCAACCTGGCGAGGGCCTTTGAGATCTCGTTCCTCTGGATTTGTGAATCCTGAGATCGAATGAGCATATCTTCCTGATCGGGCGAATCATCGGAGAGGAGCGCTAATGGGGTTAATTCTTGATCCTCATCGAAAGGGAGATCCAATGATAGATCCCTTCTGCCCATACGTTGCTCCATCTCATGGATCTCCTCCTCTTTTACCCCCAAGTCTTTCGCGATGTCCTCATAAGATTGTGGATGATCTCCCTGAGGAGCTTCTAATAACCTTCGAACTTTTCCCAGCTTGTAGAACAATTTCTTCTGGGCTTGGGTGGTTCCGATTTTAACGAGACTCCACGACTTTATGATGAAATTTCGGATGTATGCCCTAATCCACCAGACGGCATAGGATATGAAACGATATCCCCTACGGGGATCGAATTTCTTAACCGCCATCATCAATCCGATGTTTCCCTCCTGAATCAGGTCCAGAAGTTTAAGCCCATAATTCTTATATTCCAAAGCGATCTTGACAACAAATCGCAGATTTGATGTAATCAATTTGTGTGCTGCCTCAATATCGCCTTTCTCCCGATATTTCAAGGCCAATTCGAATTCTTCCTCGGAGGAGAGGATGGGCAATTGGTTAATTTGAGCCATATAGAGATCCAGGGCATTGCTGACAACTGGAAGGCGAGACATTTTTTATCCACCTCTTTATTAGCACTCAATTCTATTGAGTGCTAATAATTTAACTATTAAATCGTAAAAATGCAAGGCTTAAATAGAGGAGTTTACCACGGTAATATCTTAATCCAATGAAATATTGTCTTTTTTTTCAATATTTTATAGATTATCTAAAAATTTCATCGCTATTCATCCATTTTCATTTGGATAAAGGGTTTTTTCATAAAGATATATGGCTATTAGGTTAACTCATCATCAAATATGTGATATGTTAAGGAGATCTGAG
>CBDUXJ010000270.1:0-3475 GCA_965371165.1 uncultured Syntrophobacterales bacterium
CGGGCACGAATAGCGGAGTTTTTGGGGATGTAGGTTTGACAATGGGGGTCCTTCACCATCTCGCTTTCTAATTCTCGGTTCCCCCGACTTGGGTCCATCTGCCTCGACTTCGAGGGAGATATCCACCCCCTGACCAGGTAGTAGAGGAGAATGAGTAACCCCAGAAAAATGAGCAACCTCATGCCCTTTAATCCTCGAGAAAAAACTGGTGGATGTTATACCTTTTCGATTCCTTGCCCTTGCCCCAAATCGACTGCCAATTGGGAAATGGATTTCTTTAGGAATGGATGGACATAGTCCGCTGCTATATCTCGTAATGGGATCAGGACGAATGCCCGATATTGTGCCTCGGGATGAGGTATCGTCAATCCTTCACATCGAATGATCTCATCGTTGAAGAAGAGGATATCCAGATCGATGATGCGAGGGCCCCATTTGCGGATATTTTTCCGCCCCATGGATATTTCGGTATTTTCCAGCACATTAAGGAGCTCATAAGCCGTCAAGCTCGTTTCGATCTCGATCACGCAATTGATAAACCAGTCCTGTTGAGTGTAGCCGATGGGTTCCGTCCTATAGAGGGAGGATTGAGCGAGGAGAGTGTTCTGTTTACATTGGCTTATTTCGGTGATTGCTTGTCTGCAGTTTTTTATCTTGTCCCCCACGTTGGAACCGATTCCGATAAAAGCGATATTTTCCATAATGAAGGCGTGTATGGATGTACGGTTGATTACACAGAAGGTGAGGAGTGGGAAAAAATGAGGACATCCGGAGGCGATTGTCTATCGGTCCATTATGTATCGTTTAATCACTACTTTTGGTCTTCTCCTCATCCTTTTCAGGTGTTACATCTATCTCATCGGGGCCCTTGGTCGCCTTTCTAAAGTTCCGTATTCCCTTTCCAATTCCCTCTCCAATCTGTGGTAGTTTGCCTGCCCCGAATATGATGAGGATGATGACCAAGATAATAAGCAACTCGGGCATTCCAATGCCAAACATATATTTCCCCCTCTTTGTTTTGGAAAAAACACCAATAGGCCTCCCGGATCAGAGGCCTTGGAGTCATTTTGGCGGAAGTGCATGGGAATCGAACCCACCGCGGACTTCTTAGGGCCCGCCACTGGATTTGAAGTCCAGGAGGCCCACCAGGACCAATCCACTTCCGAGTTAAACAATAAGAAATTTTCCCTTAAAAGTCAATAATTTTATCTCTAGAGCCTCCCGAGTTGGTTGAACACTTCCTCGTCCCTTCACGGGGGCTGTTTTAGCGCATTCCCTACCTGATTTGGACTGACATTCCATATCCGCAATACCTTCTCCCGCGATGTGTGGCCGTAGATAATCTCGTTGTTGGATTGTCCGATGTTAAGTCGTTCGGCCAAGACCTTGATCAACTTCCGGTTTGCCTTGCCCCCCGTTGGAGGTGCTGTAACCTTGACTTTCAAAGCCTCACCATGAAAGCCAACAACCCGGTCCTCCGAAGCCTTCGGCTGGACGATGACGCGTAAGATCGTGGAATCTCCCTCTTTTCCCTTTCCCATTTCGACCTTTTCAGCTCATGCGCTATCAATGTTCCCCAAAAGTTGAATGAAGGAGATTTGTCGTCCAGTTCCGCGCCCTTCCGTGCGGTAGGAGAAGAGGATATCGGTGTTGCATGCGGTACAGATACGAATCCAACAGCACTGTTCATCCCGTATTCCAAGGTCACGCATCTGCTCGATATTGGCTTGGGCGAGGTTCAGGGACCAGGTATTTTTCCCCTTGGGCCTGCTGTAGCTTCGCCAATTCCACCTCGAGGAACGAAAGGGCCCCATAACGGCTTCATCCACTTCGTAGCAGCATTCACCAATTGAAGGGCCGATGGCTACCAATAGGTCTTCTGGGTGGGCCCCGAAGTGATGTATCATCTTATGGAGGGCTTTTCGGGCGACTCCCAGGAGCGTTCCCCGCCATCCCGCATGGATAATCCCTATGACCGAATGTCTTGGGTCCACCAAGAGAATTGGAACACAGTCAGCAGTCAATACACCGATGGCGATCTCCCTCTGGTCGGTCAGGAGGGCGTCGTAGCGGGCTTTCGATGAAGAAATTGACGGGGGCAAAGGTTTATCGATAATCCATATTCGATCACGGTGCATTTGGTTCATGGTGATAAGCTGTGCAGGTGCGATTCCAAAGGTCTTTACCACTAAATCTCTATTTACGCGAACACGGGTTCGTTCATCACCATTCCCCACGGCGAGATTAAGGGAGGAAAAAGAGCGCTGGCTTACACCCCTATATCTGGTACAGAAGGCATGATTGACCAGGTCCAGGGCTTTTATTGATGGGGCCTCGAAGTAGGTGATTTCGCCCTGGATCTTCGCCTCATCTCTTTCAATAATGTGGATCATCTTCCCCGTTTCCGCTCAGAGAGGTGCTATTCATCATGCTGGGAAAGGAATCGTATGATTTGTGCCATATCGTCGGGTAGTGGGGCATTGAATTCCATCAATTTGCCGCTTCGGGGATGGATGAAGCCCAGACCCTCCGAATGTAAAGCCTGTCTCCTGAGGGCACTAATCCTCTCCCTTACCTGGGAATCCGTTATCCGTTGAATCCATTTTCCCCTGCAATATTCCGGGTCTCCCACGATGGGATGTCCGCGAGAGGATAAATGGGCCCGAATCTGATGGGTTCGGCCCGTTTTAGGCATCACTTCCAGGAGCGAAAGACCCTTAAAACGTTTGATTACCCTCCATTGAGTGATGGCACTCCTTCCCTTCCTCGTGTGAATGGAGATCCGTTTTCTCTCCTTAGGATGTCTCCCCAGGGGGGCTTCGATGACCCCTTGCGATTCCCTCATTTCCCCATGGACTAAAGCTATGTAACGCTTTCTGACTTGACGTTTCTTAAATTGCAGGGATAGATGATGCATGGCCATGGCGTTTTTCGCCGCGACCATAACGCCGGAGGTCTTCTTATCCAAGCGATGGACAATTCCTGGCCGGATGACCCCGTTGATTTGAGAGAGATCCCTACAGTGAAAGAGGAGGGCATTTACGAGGGTGCCCGAGTCAATCCCGGCACCCGGATGGACCACCATGCCCGCGGGCTTATTAACGACAATAATCCATGGATCCTCGTGGAGGATGTCCAGGGGGATATCCTGGGAGATCACGTTCAATCTTCGGGGTGGGGGGATGGACCCGGTGACCACATACCCCTTCCTCAACCTCACCCCCGCTTTTGATGGGAGGTGGTTGAGTAGGATGAGGTGTTCCTGGAGGAGCTTCTTGATTTGAGATCGGGTGAGTTCAAATACCCTTTGGGAGAGGTATGTATCCAATCTCATTCCCGCATCGGGATTACCCACGACAAATGTGAAATCCTCGGCTTGAGCCATTTGGGTTCAGTTTGGATGTTTTTACGGCGCGATCATTGACGGCTTCGTAAAAAGTCCATCTGCCGTTCGACATGCTCACGGCCCTGAGCA
>CBDUXJ010000271.1:0-3457 GCA_965371165.1 uncultured Syntrophobacterales bacterium
AAATGAAGATCAAAAAGGTTCTCGCTGCGGAGGGTTTGAACGGATTTTATAACGACGACAAGACGGCCATCCGGAAGGGGGCGAAAATGGATGGCTTTATTTACAGGGGAAAACCATTGACCCCCGGCTTCAAGACGATCCGTATGGCAGGAGTTTCCGCCTCAATAATCTTCATCTTGGAAGACGGAAGCAATGCTTTCGGTGATTGTATTTCGGTCCAATATGCGGCTGCTGGTGGAAGAGAGCCCTATCTCTCCGCACGTGAAATGGTAAGGTTGGCCATGGAAGCAATAGCTCCAGCGTTTGAGGGGCGCGAGGTAACCACGTTCCGGGAGATGTCGACCGAAATTGAGGAAATCCAGCCCCAGGGGAACAAGCTTAATTCGAGTATTCGCTATGGAGCAAGCCAAGCAGCTCTGGATGCGGTGGCTCAGGTGAGAAGGCTTACCCCAGCTGAGGTTGTAGCTGACGAATACGGTACCGAGATCTCGACGCAGCCAATCCGCATCAATGCGCAGTCCGGAGATGACCGATATACCAACGTGGACAAGATGATCCTCAAGAAGGCTGGATTTATGCCCCATGGGCTCATTAACAATATGGAGGAGAAACTCGGGAAGGACGGAGAGAAGTTTCTGAACTATGTGAAGTGGGTGAGGGACCGTATCTTTGATATTGGTGAAGCGGACTACCGTCCAGTCCTGAGGTTTGATGTCTATGGAACAATAGGGGAAGCATTCCAGAACGATGTCTCTCGAATGGTCGATTACCTGGGTGAGGTCAGAAAGGCTGCCGATCCGTTGGAGGTGTTCATTGAGATGCCGGTTGATATGGGGAATAAAGAAGACCAATTCAGGGTGATGGGGGAACTTAAGAAGGGCTTAATGGAGAGGAACATCGAGGTAAATCTCATCATCGATGAGCATGCAAACACCCTTGAGGAAATAAAGGAATGGGCAATCTCGGACGCCTGTGACATGGTTCAGGTTAAGACCGCAGACCTTGGAGGGCTTCATAACTCCATTGAGGCAGTCCTGTATTGCAAGGAAGTGGGGAAGAAAGTCTACCTGGGGGGAAGTTGTACCGAGACGGATCAATCTGCCAGGCTGTGTGCGAACATCGCTCTGGCGACCCAACCCTTTGCCTGTTCTGGAAAGCCGGGGATGGGAGTGGACGAAGCCCTGATGATTATAAACAACGAAATGCAACGGGTCTTGACTATCTGCAAAGCGAGGTGAGAGAGGCTGAGATTCCCTTATAGCGTTATACTTCTGAGGAGAGGCTCACATGGCTACCACAGAGAATACCACGATAACCGTTTTGAATAGACCACGGAGAAGCCTGTTGTATGTCCCGGGGAACAGGCGAGAACTGATAGAAAAATGCAAGAAGTATAACCATGATAGCCTCATACTGGACCTGGAAGATGCTGTTCCCCCACAGGAGAAAGGACGAGCCCGGGATATCGTTCGGGAAGCCCTCCTCAGTATCGATTTCGGTCACATTGAGAAGACTGTGAGGATCAATTCCCCCGAGACAGAGGATGGCGAGAAGGATCTTGAAGCGATACTCCCGGCTAAGCCCGATTGTATTCGGATTCCGAAAGTCGAAACAGCCCGGGAGATCGCTACACTGGATAGGAGAATGAACGAAACGGAGAAGGCCCACGGTTTTCCGAGGGCGAGTATTACGATAATCCCTATTTTGGAAACCGCTACGGGTGTCTGGAAGGCGCATGAGATCCTCTCCGGGTGTTCGAGAATTATCGGTGTGGCTATCGGTGCTGAGGACTTGATGAGAGACATGGGGATGCCCTCCCGGGAGAAAACAGTTCTTTCCTGGATAAGAATTCTGGTGAAATTGCAAGCCGCTGCTGCGAAGGTGGCCGCCTTTGACGGAGTCTATTCGAATTTCAATGACCTCGAAGGCTTGAGGGCAGAGGCTAGTGCTGCGAGGGATTGGGGATATGAAGGAAAATCCGTCATCCACCCCAAACAAATTCCCGTCGTAAACGAGGTATTTTCCCCGACGCAAGATGAAATCGAATACGCGTCGAGAGTTTCAGAAGCCTTTCAGCGCGTCGTGCAAACCGGAGGCGGGGTTGCCAATCTCGATGGGAAAATGATCGATAAACCAGTCTATGAGAGAGCCCAAAAGATCCTGGAAAAAGCACGGTTGCTCAACTTGGTTTGAATATACCCGACGCTTCATTTCGCAGTATGGCGCGTCCCATCCGTTTCGGCTGAATGTAAGAGCCGGATGGTACGATATCTTGTCTTGAGGAAACACGTAAGGACAGGCGAGCCTGAAGTTCGGTCATATGTTAGGCCATTTTTCGAGCGAAAAATGGCCCATCATCCCGATCTTTTGGTTGCAGCTTGTTTACGAACGACGTCATTATCGACCGCCAGCCGGTGGCTGATGAGGATAAGAACTTCAAAAATAAGAGACGGGAGGCGACTATGTCTGGGCCAATTGGGACGATCAGAGATTTCATGGAGAAACTGGGAATTCCCGGTCGCGACCTCTACGATATACCCAGTTCAGGTATGACATTTCCCGATGGGGCACATTATCGTATTGAGATCGCGGGAGTAGAGCGGGCGACAACCATGGAGGCGATGATAGATGAGGCCCAAAAAAGGGGTACTGTGGTACACAGGGCTATCGCCACGGTTGGGGGATCAACATTTTGTGATTTTCAGGAGTTGAAGGCCATGGCCCAGATGGCCTACGAGGAAAAAATAGAGGTAGTCATGACCGTCGGACACCGTAAGGCCTGGGATCCTGGATCAAAAGAAGGGTCAACGAGTGAGGGCATGATGCAGGGATTTCGGTTACGGGGATCCGATAGCATCTCATACTGGATCGCTGATATGATGAGAAACATTGAAGCGGGCCTGAGGGGATTTTTGGTATATGATGAGGGGCTCCTTTTCATTCTCAGCAAAATGAGAGAAGAAGGATTCATTCCCAAAGAAACCATGTTTAAGTTTTCCGTCTTCGGCGGTTACTGCAGTGCGGCGGGAGCAAAAGTCCTTGAATCCATGGGTACGAATACCATGAACCCTTCGTCCGATGTGTCTTTGCCGATCTTGGCAGGCATCCGCCAAGCGGTTTCCATGCCTTTGGATATTTACATAATTATCGTGGACTCCTTTGGAGGAATGTTCAGAGCCTATGAAGCTCCAGAAATTGCACGTGTGGCATCTCCTTGCTATTTCAAATTCGAGCCAGGTACAGCCGAAGGGGATATCTACAAGCCGTGGATTTCTGAGGAATGGCATCAGGACTTCATGAGGCAAAAGGTGAAGATAGCATCAATTGTCCAAGAAATTATGGAGAAACATGCACCCGGGCTGAGGGTTTCGGAAAAAGGACCGTCGGATCTCGTGCTTCCCGTTCCTGCATGAGCTGGGGTTGGAACGAAATATCTTACCATGCTCTTCACGCTTGA
>CBDUXJ010000272.1:0-3427 GCA_965371165.1 uncultured Syntrophobacterales bacterium
ATCCAATATCTCCATCCTCTTCGGGAGGTATGGATAGATCGGTCGACCAACACGGGCCCTTAAAACGGGCCTCGACGTGTTTTTCGGTCGCATACATTCTGGGGTATAGGTAAGCACATTGTCCCATCTTGATTTCGACATCATTATTATCGGGGCAGGAGTGGGAGGATTGACCTGCGGGGCGCTGCTGGCCCAAAGAGGCCTCAAGGTCCTCGTGGTGGAGAAGAACCGGAAGGTGGGGGGATGTTGCACCTCCTTTCGGAGAAAGGGCTTTACCTTTGACATATCGGTTCAGTCCATAGGGGAATGCCATAGGGGAGGACGGATCTGGAGGCTCTTGGACCGCCTTGACCTTTTGAACGAAATCCAGTTCATCCGACTGGAACCAGCAAGGGAATACCATTTCCCCGATCGAAAGATCAGCCAATATTCCGACTTGGCCTCCCATATTGACCACCTCAGTTCCCAGTTTCCAAAGGAATCCAAGGGGATAAGGGAGGTTTATTCCACCTTCGACCAACTATTCAGGGAGATAATGGAAATGCCTCCCTCCCTGGATTGGTTCGACACAAAGACCTTCCGTTCCCGATTTCCCCTCTACTCCAGGTGGAAGGATAAGACCTTTCAGGATCTGCTGGATCGACTCATCGTGGATCCAAAACTGAAGACGATCCTTTCCGTGAGGAGTTCCTATGCCTTGATGCCCCCTCAGTGGATTTCCCTGGTTGCCATGAGCAGCCTGGAGATGAGCTATTTCGAGGGTGGGGTATATTGTGTGAAGGGGCACATGGAGACACTCCCCCGCCTCTTGATGAAGAAGTTGATCCAGCTAGGAGGGGAGGTTCTAACCAAACAAGAGGTCACCCGAATCCTTGTGGGGGGCAGGAAGGCATTCGGTATCAGGACCAGGGAAGGAGCCGAGTATACCGGCAGGGTTATCATTTCCAACTGTGATGCTACCCTGACCTTTTGCGGGTTAGTGAACGAAGGGGTGCTTCATCATCGCTTCCTTTCGAGACTTAAGAAAATGAAACCGTCCTTCTCCTACTACATTAGTTACCTGGGAATCGAAGGCCCCCTCGATGAAGAGCTCCCCTGCGCTAACAACGAGATCTTCTTCGATTACGACTCATTGAGGGAATACGATGCCCTTTCCAAGAACCAGATTCCCACAAACTCCTCCTTCTACCTCTTGGCCCCGTCGCTGGTCAACACGGATCATGCCGGGAAGGGATTGAGTACCCTCTGCTTGAGTTTTAAAGTTCCCCATGCGTACAGCCGAACCTGGGGCCATGACGTAAGGAGGGATTTGTCCCAGCACCTCCTGGAAAAGGCCTCCGCAATAATCCCCAATCTCCGCGATCGCATCGTGGTTATGGCGGACTCCACACCAATGACCATTGAACGAATGACCAATAACCGATGTGGCTCGGCATATGGATGGGCTCAATATCCCAGACAGGCAGGGATTTACAGGCTCAACCGGACCACCCCCATTGAGGATCTCTACCTTACCGGGCACTGGACCTCTCCGGGTGGGGGAATTTCGGCCGTTGTGGCCTCGGGCGAGATCACCTCGGACCTGATCTGGGATCGCCTCTCAGGATAGCAGTACCCGGAAGTTTTCCGACCCCTATAGGCCGTCTTTACCCGTTCCATTGATTTGTGTCTGAAATATGGTATTGGGCGGGATGAGTAGGATTTCAAGATTTCTTAGAAGAAATAGTGAATTCTCTTAGGGGTATCTTGGTCCTTGAAAAGTAAAGGCCCTATCCCGATTATGGGGAAGTCAGGACTAAGTAAAATTTAATGATATAAGGACCACCAAACGATGCAGCTTGACGACAAAAAGGCGATCTTCGGATGGAGCATGTACGATTGGGCCAATTCGGCCTTTGCCACCACGATTATGGCTGGATTTTTCCCGATCGTTTTCAAGCAATTCTGGAGTGTTGGGGCTGATACGACAGTGAGTACGGCCAGACTGGGATTAGCAAATTCTATTGGGGGCATCACGGTGGCTTTATCGGCACCCATACTGGGGGCTATTGCTGACAAAGGAACATCGAAGAAGAGGTTTCTCCTGTTCTTTGCCTATATGGGCGCGGTGATAGCCTGTTCTCTATACATGGTTTCGCAGGGTAACTGGCCCATGGCCGCAATGCTCTATGTCTTCGCCACCGTCGGATTCTCGGGAGGGAACATTTTCTATGATGCTTTGATCACAGGTGTTTCATCTGAGAAAAACATGGATTTTGTTTCCGCGCTGGGTTTTTCCCTGGGATATCTGGGAGGCGGTATCCTCTTCGCGGTGAACGTATGGATGACCCTCAGACCTGAAACATTTGGATTCGCGGACGCTGGAGCAGCGGTAAGATTCTCATTCCTTTCCGTGGGTGTTTGGTGGGCGGTCTTTTCGATTCCCCTTTTACTCTTTGTGAAAGAGCCTGCAATTGGAGAGAAGAAATCCGGCGTCAATATGGTGAAAGCGGGCTTCGCTCAATTGAGGGAAACTTTTCAGGAAATCCGCCATCTGAAAACCATTTTTCTGTTCCTCCTGGCCTACTGGTTCTATATCGATGGTGTGGATACGATCGTACGGATGGCGGTGGATTACGGCATTTCCATCGGCTTCAAATCCAATGATCTGATCGTTGCACTGCTCATCACTCAGTTCGTTGGTTTCCCATCTGCCATAGGATTCGGTCTTCTCGGGGGGAAGATTGGGGCAAAGCGTGCCATCTTTATCGCCATCGTGGTCTATCTGTTCGTTTCCATCTGGGGTGCTTTCATACAAAGCGAAAATGAATTCTATATTCTGGCCATAACCATCGGTCTGGTTCAAGGTGGTATTCAGGCACTAAGCCGTTCGTATTATGCGAGAATCATTCCCGTTCAAAGGTCAGCTGAGTACTTCGGCTTTTATAATATGCTTGGCAAATTCGCTGCCGTAATCGGTCCCGCCTTGATGGGTGGAGTTGGTCTGCTCGTAAGATCCATGGGTTACAGCAGTGCTATCGCTTCACGAGCGAGTATCACATCTATTTCAATGCTCTTTATAGTCGGCGGAAGTTTATTCTATTTTGTCAACGAAGAGAGAGGTAAAGAAGAGGTCAAATGCTTGTCTCAAAAAGCTTGACCATTAGTTTTTGGGGCCAACTAAACAAGATCAGCAGAGCCTACGTGACACACTGGCAACGATAAAAAAACTCTTCATACAAGCCAGCCTCGAACGCCTGACGGGAAATTTGGAGAGGTAGATTGATGAAACATGGCAAGCAAGAAAAGGACGCGCAGATGAGATGGCGCAAAAGGGAGTTGAAGATCAACCGGCGAGCCTTTTAGATCTTCACATATCAGGGAAAGCATTCAAATATTGACGGCTTCGTAAAAAGTCCATCTGCCATTCGACAGGCTCATGGCCCTG
>CBDUXJ010000273.1:0-3419 GCA_965371165.1 uncultured Syntrophobacterales bacterium
ATTCTATTGCACCTGGTTTTCTCCATCTTTTCGTGTAATACGGATCGGAGAGAGATTTGCGGCGAAGCACCGCAATAGGACGATGTCTTTAGCTCCAGCAACTCAATGGATTTTAGGAGGAGGGAGGATAGAAACGATTCTTCCCTGATTTTTTGGCCTCGAGAAGGTATTTATCCGCCTTTATGATCAAGTCGTTCTTGGTTTTGGCATCGGCAGGATAACCGGCTAGACCGATGCTGATCGTCAAACTCCCCTCGGTGGTGCTTCCATAAATCGGAATCTTCATCTCCCTCACCTTATTCACCAAACGCCTTGCCACATAAACTGCATTCTTCCCGCTGGTCTCCGGAGTGATGATACCGAATTCCTCCCCCCCATATCGACAGATATAATCCACCCTTCTACAACTCTCCTTAAAAAGCCTCGAGATATCCTGAAGGACCCTATCCCCTGCCGGATGGCCGTAGGAATCATTGAATCGCTTGAAGTCGTCGATATCGATCATGAGCAGGCTGAGGGGATGTTCATAGCGGATGGATCGGGCCACCTCTTGAGTGAGGAGTTCATGGAAGTGACGGTGATTGTATAAATCCGTAAGGCCATCAATGATTGAGAGATATTGATAAAATTCCCTCTTCTTCCTTTCGGCGAATAAAAGCTCCCTGGTCTCAATGATGGCCCTCTGTCGATCCAATGCATCGGTAACGTGCTCCATCATCTCTTCCATTTTCAAGGGTTTCATCATATAAGCATTGGCCCCGGCATTCAGGGCACTCACTGAATTTTCCAGGGAGGGCTTACCTGTGATAAAGATCACCGAGGTATCGGGATGGATGTTCTTAATGATCTTTAAGAAGTCCAAACCCGTCATATCGGGAAGTTCGACCTCAACCAGGGCGATGTTATAGAAGAACTCCTTAACCTTGTCTATTGCGTCCTTTCCATTTGCCGCCACATCGGTGAAATATCCGGCTTCCTGAAGCCTCTCCATCAAGGTCCCGCGAATCTCCTCGTCTTCATCAACAACCAGGGCACTCACCCTCTTTCCCTTATCCCTTTCTTCCTCCATATCCAACTCCCAATGTAATTACTGGCCAAACTAAAGCATCTTTAATTTTTTCCCCACTTTTCCCGAAAAGTCAAATTATTTTCTACCCTCCCTCCCGGGCAATATCGGTATCGACGATGTTATCAACGATAGACTTTATGACCCGCAGAAAGATCCCTATGGGAATATCCACCGTCTTTACCTCAGCATAAATTCGATCACAGAGTTCCGTTGTAATTCGTTCCCGATTCCGCGTTTCCGCGAAACGCTTGATCACCTCTTGTCTCAGTTGTTCGGCGGCCCGCATCGTCTTTGAGATAAACTCTCTTCCATCCTTCTCAAGGAAGACGCCATTTCTAGCGGCACATAGGATTTCAACGTCATATTGGCTGAGCTTTACCAGGGACTGTTGAAATTGGATGAAGTTTTCATTCCCAATGGGATAAATGGTCCCCCTTCCATTGGGTATTCCTGCAGCATCCGAGCCAAAGAGGGCCTTCATCTTCCTCACGTAGGCTGCGATGGAACATGAACTGTGGCCCGGAACCTCTATACATTCGGCGATGAGCCCGTTGCCCAAATCAACCCTGTCCCCTTCCCTAACGACACGGTCTACCGGGATGGCGTCGAAGTCCAAATTGAGTTCTACCGACTCTCGCTGCATTCCATAATATTCGATCATTGCCCGATTCCGTTCCCTGATGAATTGGATCGCCTTGTCTTTCTCATAGACTTCCTTGGTCCTAGCCGATGCCAATACCTCCATCTGAGGCAACCTCCTCTTGAAGAAAGGCACTATCCCACAATGATCGAAATGGGAATGGAGGATGAGGAACTTAGTGATTTTCGATTGATCGATCCCCCTCTCGTCCAACTGTTGGAGCAATGTCGGGACTACATAGCTCATCCCTCCTTCGATGAACATATACTCGTTTCCTTTTAAAAGGTATATGCACATGTCGGTGGTGCCTAAATATTCGATTTCTTCGTTCACCTTCTGAGGCTCCTTTATCCACATCATTCGCCTCCTTTAATGGACTGCCCCTCCTCTAATGATCTCAAAGCCTCCACTTTTTTCCCCAGTTGATTCGTAAGGGTCCCCATTTCCCGGTCGATTTTTCCGATTTCCCTCCTCTCTCGAATCCACGCCTTCCCATGTGCCCTTCTCCGGATCATCGTGATCCTCTTCGTTTCCCTCTCTTGTCTCAATTCCCCCAACCTATCCCTCAGGTCAGTTATGGAGCTCCTGACCTTCTCCAATTCCTTTCCGAGCCACTCCCCCTTCAAAGCCTCCTCCTCCACTTCTTTCACCTTCGTAACGGGCTTTAAGGAGGCCTTAGCCCGAGGCTTTTTCGCTCCCTTTTTTGATGAGAGCCGATAGATTTTCAAATCCTCCCTATATTGGATGGGTACCTTGTTGAGCTCATCGACGATATGAATCTTGCCCGCTCCATCTCGCCAGCTATATATCAGCGTTTGTGCATGACCAAAAGGAGAAAAGAACATCATTAATACAAGCAGGATAATGGCCTTCTTCATGACAGTAACCCCCATTTCTCCTTTCCATCGATGGCCTCCCTTCTCCATTCATCTACCCCTTGGGTGAATCTCACTCTACATTTTCTTCGCCTACCGCCCTCCTCCACCTCTTCTTCTGGGACATCCTCCTCTTTTCCTCCCTTCGTCTCTCCTTCTCTCCGACGGAAACCATAATAGTAATTCTCATTTTTGCGGGTTTATTGAGCTGTTTCAGCTTTTCTTGAAGCCGCTGAAAGGCCCTCCTCTTATTCACGGCTTGATACCGCGACTCGGTGGCCGTCACAGTTACCCCAGATGGAAGGTGTTTTAACCTTACAGCGGTCTCCTTTTTATTCTTTCTCTGGCCACCCGGCCCTCTGGACCTATAATACTCGATCCGAACCTCCCGATCGAGCGTTTTTAAATCGGTGGCATATCTCTTCTTCGATGATTTTTCAGTCATTAACCCCGACGCCCTCCCCGTGAAATCTCTCAACACCCCATGATTCGACGCATCAACTCAATGCCCTGATCTCCGCGTGGATTTGTTCCAAACGAGTGGTTACGATCCTCTTGATTTCCCCATAATGAAGGAGGAGGGATTGGAAATCCCGGATTTTCTTTGCACCCTCTAATTTCTTGAGGATAAACTCCAAGGCCTCCTTTTCGGCATTCCTCTTTGCAATCTCGAGCCGTTTTTTAAACTCTTCCTCGATCCTTTTGGGATCCATCTGCCTCTCCTCTTCGCCTAAAATTCGATGAGATCCCGAATGGGTTTCCCTTATTCCCTATGTCTTCTCTGTCTGATTCTCTTTCCCATGCTGCCCACAAGATGAATGATGAACAGCACCCC
>CBDUXJ010000274.1:0-3391 GCA_965371165.1 uncultured Syntrophobacterales bacterium
AAAAAGAAAGGAGCCTAGCCCCCAGGAGCGACCCATTTCCCACGAAGAGGTACTTCCGGATATCCATTTCGGGCAGGAGGCCGATGAAGATGGCCTTATCCAGATCTATGTAATGGCCGAACCCCCCTGCGATGATGAATTGATCCACGTCCTGAAATCCAAATCCTACACTGTCTAAGAGGATTTTACACCCCGCATATATGGCGGCCTTTGTCCGGATGAGGTTTTCGATATCGATCTCCGTCAGGACGATATCCTCCTTGATCCCGGTCTCTTCCTTCCTGGCCAGGACATACTCATATCCATCGTCCCCCTCCCTCACCCGATCGGTATCGAGCTCCCTGCTGAACTTTCCATTCTGGTCGATGATGCCCCCCTGAAAGAGCTCAGCCACGGTGTCGATGAGCCCCGTTCCGCATATCCCAATGGGTTTTGCCCTTCCTATGGTTAAAAGCATGGGTTCCAAGGTCCTCGGGTTGATGTTCACCCGTTCGACGGCCCCCCTGGTGGCCCGGGTTCCGAATTTGATTCCGGCGCCTTCAAAGGCCGGCCCAGCAGAACAGGAAGCGCTGATCAACCAATCCTTATTACCTAGGACGATCTCCCCATTGGTCCCGATATCCATATACAACGTGAGGGCTTCCCGTTGAAAGATCCCCGAGCCCAAGATCCCCGAAACGATATCCCCGCCCATATAGCTGGCCACCATGGGAAAGATATAGGTGTGGACATGGTCCCCCAGGTTGACCCTCAGATGAACGGCTCTGACGGGCGGAATAAAATTGGCCGTGGGAACATAGGGATCCTCCCGTATGTATTTGGGATCAAGCCCCAAGAAGAGATGGGTCATGGTTGTATTTCCCGCAATAACCAGATGAGAGATGAGGTCCTTCCTAATCCCGCTCATTTGCAAAAGGTTTTCGATAATCCCGTTGATCGTGGAGATAATCACCTCCTGAAGCTTCTTCGACCCGCCGCGCCTCTGGGAATAGACGATCCGGCTGATCACATCTTCGCCATAGCTAATCTGGGCATTATAATCGGAGGCCTCCGCCAATGTGAAGGCACCCATCCCATCGGGGAAACCGCACACCTCAGCCTTGTTGAGGTTGAGAAGCTGCCCGAAGACCGTGGTGGTACCCAAATCGATCACAATGGAGTAGTTCTCACAAACCATATTCCGCGGTTCCACATTGATGAGCTTATATCCCTTCCGAGTGAGGACCAGGGTGACCGTCACCTTCCAGTCCGCTTCCCTGAGAAGGCGGCTCAGCTTCATAATGACGCGGAAGTCCGTGGATATTCCCCTGATACCGTATTTCTTGTAAAGGGTGTTTATGAGCCGGGTCAGATCGCTTACGTTGTCATCCAAGCTCGGGGGATTCAGTTCTACGTATCGCTTGAAGACGGCAGGATCGATCTCCCAACCCTCAACGAGCTGATCGATGTCTCGGGGCGAAAGGAGGTTCCTCCCCTCCCGTTTCAGCCTCAATACCGATGGGTCGACCTGGGATTCAATGGGAATCTCCACCTCCAGGTCGCTCAGGCACGAGGTGATGCAGGCAAGCCGGTACCTCCTGTCAAACTCCCGTTTGGGGAGCTTTGGGTTTTGGGGAGACCGCGTCTTTCCCCTAACTATTTTGACCTTGCATTTACCACATGTCCCGCTTCCGCCACAGGAGGCATTGACATGGATTCCCGCCGCTATGGCAGCCTCTAATATATTTTCGTCCCGATCTACCTCTATCTTCCTTCCGCTCGGCTGAAAGGTGATAGCGCATTTAGGCATAAAAAACCTTTATATCACTGTTAAATTATATCCAAATGCCCCCCACTATCTCAATGGCAATCCATACGCTCAACTCGGGATCAGAACAGCCCCTTGGTTATGCCCTTTTCGTCGATATCCACTGCCCAGAAGGCCGGCTGAGAAGGCAATCCCGGCATGGTCCTCATTTCCCCCAGCATGGGGTAGAGGAACCCGGCTCCCACAGATGCCCGGATATCCCTGACGGGAACCCGGAAGTTCTTCGGGACTCCCTTCCAATCCGGATCATGGGAGAGGGAGAGGTGGGTCTTGGCCATGTTGAGGGAGAGATTTCCCCAACCCAGATCGGTGTAGAGCTGAATCTTCTGCTCAGCAAGGGGAGTGTAATCCGCTCCATCGGCTCGGTAAATCTCCCTGGCCACCGTCTCTATTTTCTCCTTGATGGACATATCGTCGGAATAGAGGAGCTTGAACTTATTGGGTTGATCGCAAGCCTTGATCACCGCCTCCGCTGCCTCGATGCAGCCGTCGCCACCCTTAGACCACGCCTCGATGGGAACGGCGTCCATGGCGCCGCAGTCCTTGGCGTACTTCATGAGGAATTTTATCTCCTTATCCGTGTCCGCCGTGAACGTGTTGATGGTTACCACCACCGGGACCCCGAACTTGAGCATGTTCTCGATGTGGACCTTCAGGTTCTCGCCCCCCTTCTCCAAGGCCGGTATATTCTCCTTTTCCGCGACCTCTTTATTGTACGGTTGGCCGGCCCTAAACTCATAGGCCCCACCGTGCATCTTGAGGGCCCTGATGGAACAGGTAATAACCACGCAGTCCAGTTTGATGCCACTCTGGCGGCAGACCACGTTGAAGAGCTTCTCCGCACCGCAATCAGCGCCGAAACCGCTCTCCGTAACCACATAATCGGCCAATTTGAGGGCAACCATGTTCGCGAGGACCGAATTGTTCCCGTGGGCGACATTGGCAAAGGGAAAGCCGTGGTCGAATACCGGGTGATTCTCTATGGACTGGACCAGGTTGGGCTTGATGGCATCCTTCATGAGTACGGTCATCGTCCCTGCCACCTTCAGATCTTCCGCCGTTACCGGTTTCCCATCCCTGGTGAAACCGCAGACCATTCTCCCCAGCCTCTGCCGGAGGTCCTTGAGTCCGGTGGTCAAGGCATGAACCGCTGCCGTCTCCGTGGCCACGGTGATGTCGAACCCACCCTCGCGAGGAACTCCATCCAATCTCCCGCCTAACCCCAAGACGATATTGCGAAGGGCCCTCTCATTCAAGTCCACGCAGCGCCGCAAGTTGATGTTGTGGATATTGATATTGAGCTTATTTCCGTGGAGAATGTGGGCATCCATCGCCGCATTGAAGAGGTTATGGGCCGTCTCCACGGCGTGAATGTCCCCAGTAAAATGGAGGTTGATGTTCTCCATGGGGAGCACCTGGGAGTACCCTCCCCCGCACGCACCCCCCTTGATTCCAAAGGTGGGTCCCTTGGATGGCTCGCGCAGGCAGTTGATTGAGAGCTTCCCCTGCTTCTGGAGTACCTTGAACATGGCTTGCCCGAGGCCGAGGTTTGTGACGGTCTTTCCCTCACCTAGCGGAGTTGGG
>CBDUXJ010000275.1:0-3373 GCA_965371165.1 uncultured Syntrophobacterales bacterium
CGACTTTTTACAATGACGTCAACTTTTGAAACCGTGTGGAGAAGGAGGATAGCGTTGGAAAAGACAAAAAGAAGGAGGTAATAAGATTGGTGGAAGAAAAAAAATCAAAGCAGGGTCCTAGCAGTCATTTTTTAATGATGGTATTGTGTTGCGCTATCCCCATAATTGCCATCGTGGTCTTATCCAGTATGGGCATTTTGGGTAGATGGGGATTCTATTTATTAATCCTATTATGCCCATTGTTGCATTTCTTGCTTATGAGGAAGATGGGATCTCATCATGAGGAAACTGCAGGTTCCCCTCATAAGGAGCGGAAGCGGAATTAGGGAAGAATAAGGATGATCGGAGTTCGGGTCCTTTCGGCGAGTAGCCTTTTGCTGTTCCTCCTCGCCACACCCTCCTTTGGGGGTGATGTGCTCCCCCAATCCATCGGTTCGTTGAGTCTAGAACAACTTCAGTCCGGTGAGGAAGCGAGGCAAGAAATCGATCGATTGCACGGAAAGCAGATTAACTTCCGAAGGGGATATATCGGGACCTATGGAAATGGCAAGGCAAAGCTTTGGGTTTCGGAGTACGATTCCGAAGGGGAAGCGGCGGAGGGAATCGGGAAGATGACCCAAAGGATGCAGACAAGGAAGGAGGGGAATTTCTGGCATTTTCGGGAGATATCCATCCAGGGGGTGGCGGTGTATTTCGTCGTGGGGATGGGCCAGGCCCACTATTTTTTTCAAAAGGGGAGGAAGGTAATCTGGCTGGCCGTCGATCCTTCTCTGGCAAGGGAAGCAATCAGGGATGCCATCGGAAAGATTCCTTAATAGATTGAGGAAATACGGGATATGATGGTGGTTCGATTTCCGTGGGAAAAAATTGCCCAAGGATAGGGCGAAACCCATCCTGAGCGCGAAAAATTTATGCATCACAGAGGGCAACCCGGAGAGGAATTTTGGGTTGCTTCTTTTCTTTATAAAAATAATGTGAATGATATTAACTGGTTATGAACAAAATGGACAGATTGAAGATTGAGGATTGCAGTTGGTATGCCCTTTGCTTTTTATCCGATAGAGACAAGAATAAATTTGCATACATAGGGGGTTATTTGAATGGATCAGTATCATTACGGAATGTGGGGGGTGGTGATTGCCAACGCCCTCTTTTTCCTTTTTTTCGCCCTGAGCTTTCTCGCTCCCAGAGGAAAATTTGAATGGAGGTCGATGGGAGTATTTACGGCCTTCATCTTTGCCTTATTCACGGAGATGTATGGTTTTCCCCTTACCGTTTTCATCCTGACCTCCCTTCTCGGGAGCAAGTATCCCGCCTTAGACCCTTTTTCCCATAAAAGTGGCCACCTCCTTTTGACCTTCTTAGGAGGAGGTGCGATGTTGCAGGTCATCATCCATCTGATCAGCAATGGCCTGATGCTTTTGGGGTTTTTCATCATGGGTATGGGATGGAGGAAGATCCATAGCTCCCAAGGAGGATTGGTCACCGATGGTATCTACAAACGGGTGAGGCATCCTCAGTACGTGGGGCTGTTTATGGTTTCGGTGGGATTGTTGATCCAGTGGCCCACCATCGTCACGCTGGCGAGCTGGCCTATCCTGATGGGCGCATACTATAGGCTGGCCAAAAGGGAGGAGAGGGAGATGGAAATGAGGTTCGGCGAGAACTATGTAAGTTACAGGAGGCGGGTTCCGGGTTTCTTTCCTTTTCGTTTTCAGAGCGGTGCGGGAGAGGTTTTGACCTGAGAAGCCATTGAGGAAGATATGAATTAAATCCCGCTCCGAGCAAGACCTTTGACCTGATTGGATTGACTCGAGGAGGAGACCATGCACCCGGTTCTGATTGAGATAGGCCCTTTTACCATAAGGTGGTATGGCGTGATGATCGCTACCGCGGTCCTGGTGGGTCTCTGGCTGGCGGGAAGGGAAGGGGTTCGGAAGGGGTTTGAAAGGCAGAAGATACAAGACTTTTCTTTTTTCCTCATCATCGCGGGGCTCATCGGAGCCAGAATCTATTTCGTCCTGTTTTCGGACCTGAGCTATTTTTTGGCCCAACCCTTAAAGCTCCTCGCCTTCTGGGAGGGAGGTCTGGCCATTCATGGTGCCATAATCGGCGGGATTGTCGCGGCCGTTTGGTACACGTGGAGGAAAAGGATACCCTTCTGGAAGTGGACGGATACCTTCGCCCCTTCCCTCATCCTGGGGCAAGCCATCGGGAGGATCGGCTGTTTCCTCAACGGAGACGCCCATGGTTACCCCACAACCCTGCCCTGGGGACTGATATATGCGCCGGATAGTCCCGCGGGGCAAATGTTCCCGGGTCAACCCCTCCATCCCACCCAGCTCTATGAATTGGGTTTCAACCTGGGCATATTCTTGGTCCTGTGGAGATTGAGGAGAAAGAATTTCTTCGATGGGTTTCTCTTCATGCTGTATGTCATCCTATACTCCTCCATCCGGATCTTTGTGGAGCATTTCAGGGCTGATAAGCTCACCTATTTTGGAGATATCTCGGTGGCTCAAACGTTGGGCATCGCAGCAATCGCGGTTTCCCTTGGGGTGATCATCGCTCTGAGTCGCAGGGGAAGGATGGATCAAATCTCGAGATAAGCTAGTCCGTTAAGATTCATTGACGGGAAATGAGACTCCAATCATCAAGTATTAAGGGGAAAAGAATGGCCGCGGGAAACGAAGGTGTTTCCAGGAGAAAAATTATCGGGTATGGATGGATTGCGGCAACCGTCGTCATCGCAGGGGAAATGATTGGGGGAACCCTTGCCTATCTCTGGCCCAAAGTCAGAGGGGAAAAGGCCGCCAAGCTCCTCATTGCTGGGAAAGTCGACGATTTTCAGGTAGAAAAGATGGCCATCTTCAGGAAGGAAAAGGTCTTCATTAACAGGACGGATGCAGGGTTATTGGCGATGTCGGCGATATGCACTCATCTTCGCTGTATCGTCCGGTGGAACGAGGCAAAGAGGGTCTTTGATTGTCCCTGTCACGGCGCTCATTTCAACGCCGTCGGGGAGGTCTTGGCAGGTCCACCTCCCAGGCCGTTAGACATCCACCTAGTTAAGATCGTAGAGGAGAAGATTGTTGTGGATACAAGCAAGGTTATCCAACGAAAAAAATTCGATCGGACTCAACTGTTACGGGTATGAGGAGACTACCGCCTTGTTCCTTCCTAAAGGCCCCAACCAAAATATTGGGAGATAAGATTATTCTACGGTAAAAACATACCACTGAGCGGGAAACCGAAGGGAATTCTACCCATTTTACTGGATATATTCCTTCTCTTCTCAGTCTTTCCCCGATTTGGAATGGGTTTGAGGGGAGGGGGACCCTCGCAGGGTTTCGGTGAAGCATAAAATAGGCTT
>CBDUXJ010000276.1:0-3355 GCA_965371165.1 uncultured Syntrophobacterales bacterium
CTTTATTTTTGTTTTAGATATTTTTGTCTAATAAAATTAACTACTTACAACAAAACCCCATATAAAGTCCAAAAAAGGATTTCCACGCAAAAATTTCCTTGACAAATAGCATAGTTGTCTTATAATTATATAAGAATACTAAGGAAATTACTTCCAAATTTTTTTTCAAAAGTGGTTCAACTAATTCAATTGAAATAATATGAAAATAAGAAGCCCACTAACCATATGGGGATGGTTGGTCCTTTCTGCAGTATTATTTGGGGCTGGTGTTACCATCTATTTCGTTTTGTCAACGTTTAGATAGGCAAAGGAAGAGGGATATATGAAAGAATGGCTCGATCTGATCGGGCGAATGAGGCCAGGAGGAAAGATCCTTTTGGGCGTGGGTATTTTGTCTTCGGCTTTGTTTGCCCCAGGGCTTGTGGCCCAGGATAATGCGGTGGGGATCCGAGTCATCCCGGTCAAGGTGACGGCCTATAATCCCGTACGGTCTCAAACAGACAGCTCCCCCCTCATTACGGCAAGCAACAAGCGGGTGAAGGTCGGGATGGTCGCTCTTTCGAGGGATTTGGAAAGGGAATTCGGCTTTAGGTTCGGTGATACCGTTTACCTGTATGGAATCGGAAGGTTCATTTTTGAGGACAGGACGCATCGAAGAAAGAGGAGACACGTGGATATTCTGATGTTCAATCCTATGGAGGCACGTAAATTTGGGGTTAAGCGTTCATATCTCTTTGTCCTGGAGGAACCCAAAAGAGAGGGAAGAAGGGAAGGGAAGTTATGAGGTAGTGGAGGATTAAAGGTAAATGGGGCGGGGGCTCTGAATGTACCCGCAGGGTCTCCGTTGGGGAGGCGGCCACATTGGCCGCCTTTTTTTACTATTGATCCAAATGTCTCAATAACTTTTTCAACCTCGCGATATTATTACCATCCATACCTATGAATTTAAGCCCATATTCATACTCATCCCCATCTTTGACTCCCCGTAATTGGGTCCAGACGATCTGGGTAATGGCCTTGATGGATTTCAAGCCGCAGTATTCAGGGAGAAAGATTTCGATATCCAAATTCGTTCCTACAGCTAGATGATGTTTTATGTTGATGAGAATGCCTCCCTCTATAGCATCTTCCATGCGACCGGTGTAGTTTTCATCATTATCCCTGATTGAATATAAGAGGGGGACTTCGAGGTGTTCACGAGGAAGTTTCCTGCTCTGTAAGATGACAATTCCCTTTTTCAATTCGAGGTGGATGTTATTCATGACCATGGGCTCCTATTGGGTTAATCAATTTTTTGGAATGCAATTATCATTCCAAATTGGTCCAACTGTTTGTGGGAGAGCTTTCGCTGACGGTGATACGGGTTTTCGGCAGAAAGAGAGGTACGACATGCAAGGAAAGGGGATTTTCATCTTGACAAATCCCTTTGAGGGTGATAACTATCGGGCCGCATTCATTTTACATGAGCTTTCTTAGTTCCTATCTGGTCCCTAGGGTAATAAAGGAGAACCAAATATGATCACATCGAAAGACGTAAAGGGGATTATTGCGGCGATTGTTACTCCTTTCAAGGACAATGAAGATGTCGATTATGAGGGGCTGAAGACGCTGACTCGTTATCTGGTGGATGGCGGGGTGGATGCCATCATGCCCGTAGGAGGAGCCGGGGAGTTTCCCCACCTCGATTCTGAGGAGAAGAGGTTGGTTATCAAAACCATATCAGAAGAGGTCAAGGCGACGATTCCCGTAATTGCCGGGACCGCAGCCTGTAGTACGCGGGAGAGCCTGCAGCTCACGAGAGACGCAAAACAAGGAGGTGCAGATGCCGCTATCATGGTTCCCCCATATTACTTTGGTCTCGATGATGAGGCTCTCTTCATTCATTTCAAGACCTTGGCTGAGGCCAATGTTCTTCCCGTTGTCGTTTATAATAATCCCCTCTATACCGGTAACCAAATGAGCCCCGCATTACTGGCCGCATTGATGGACGTTAACAACATTATCGGGATTAAGCAAAGCAATTCCGATATGGGACAGTTGGTGGAGGTGATCAGGTTGGTCAAAAAGGATTCCTCTATTTGTACCGGGATTGACAGTCAGTTTTTTCCTGCCCTTATTGTAGGGGCCAAAGGCGTTTATTCAACCGCAGGCGGCGTGATTCCAAAACAGATGAAGGCGATTTACACCCTCTACGGTGAGGGGAGGTTTGAAGAGGCAAGGGAACTGCATCTGAAAGTTCAGGAATTGAATCGATTCTTGGAGTATGACCCCGGTTATGTCTCTCCTGCTAAGGAGGCCTTGAGAATGCTCGGACTCCCGGCGGGCCCTGTCAGGAGGCCGATGCCCGAGTTAAACGAGGAGCAGAAAGAGGGGCTCAAGCGGTCCCTCAGAAACGTCGGAGCGCTGTGAAAAAAAGAGTCATGGGGGAACGGGATTATGTGGGTCATCTCGAGAAGCGACTTGGAAAACATTCTTACGATGGAAGAAGTCATTGAGGCCGTGGAGGCGGCCTTCGCCGATTATGCACGGGGAAGATGGGTCATTCCGTCCAGGACACATTTCACCCTCCCCGAAGGGATAATTCTCTACATGCCTTCTTTATTGAGCTCGGCGGAAGAAGGGAAGGGGATATTGGGTGCAAAGCTGGTCTCGGTCTTTCCCGGAAATCCCGAAAAGGGGCTTCCCCTGATTTACGGGCTTTACCTTTTGTATGATCCACCTACGGGTCGCCCCCTTGCCCTGATAGATGGTGTCTATTTGACCGGGGTCCGTACGGGTGCGGCTTCGGCGGTGGCAACGAAATACCTCTCCCGGAAGGATTCGAGGGCCTTGGGAATCATCGGAACGGGGGTTCAGGCGGGTTTCCATCTCAGTGCGATTTTCGCTGTCAGGGAGATTGAAGTATGCTATCTCTTCAATAGGGTCGAGGAGAAGGCCAGAAGGTTTGCCGAGGACTACTCGGATAAACTGAAGGTGAATCTGGAGGTCCTTTCATCCGCCGACGAATTGGCCGGTAAATCGGATATAGTGGTAACGGCGACGACTTCCTTGACCCCCGTCTTTTCCGGTTCAAGCCTCAGGGAGGGGACTCATCTAAACGCCATTGGGGCCTTCACCCCGGAGTCACGAGAGGTGGATTCGGAGACCGTCAAAAAGGCCTGCCTTTTCGTGGATTCCTATGAGGGTGCGCTGAGTGAGGCGGGGGATCTCCTCATTCCAATGAAGGAGGGGGTTATATCACGCCACGACATTCGAGCCGAGCTTTCCGAGGTGGTCACCGGAATAATGCCCGGCCGGACGACGGAGGACGAGATTACCCTTTTTAAGTCGGTAGGCTTCGCCATTGAGGATGCGG
>CBDUXJ010000277.1:0-3348 GCA_965371165.1 uncultured Syntrophobacterales bacterium
CAACGGGTATCCCTGGACGGAAAGACCGCCATCATTGGGGGTGGATTGGTTGGATTGGAAACCGCTCTCTTTCTCCTGGAGAATGGCGTTTCTCCCTTAATCATAACAGAACCGACCGATAAACTGGGTGGCAATGTGGGATTGCGCACGGGCTGGTTTATCCGGAACGAGGTAACGAACCGCCCCGACATCGATGTGCGAATGGAAACCACGGTTGAGGCGATTCGGGATGATTCAATATTTGTGCAGCATAAGGGGGATGTCGAGGAACTGAAGGTTGCGAATGTCGTTCTTGCCGTCGGGATGCGGAGTAACGATATGCTGGCTGAAGAACTGAGAGCAAGCGATGCCGTCGGGGAGCTTTACGTTATCGGAGACTGCAACATCCCCAGGACGATGAAGGAAGCCTTCGAGGAGGCAGCGATAGCTGCACGGAGGGTTTAATAAATAAATCCCGGGAGATTCGGACTCCATTAGTCCGTTTTAACAATGGAACGATCGGTATTAATCACAGGGGGAGCTGGGTTCTTGGGGGCACATACAGCGCGTGCCCTTGCGGAGAGAGGTGATAGGGTTGTTCTCTATGACAATGTGTCCACCGGCCTTCCCCGGAATCTCCTCCCTTTCCGAGACAGGGTTAAGCTCGTACAGGGGGATATTCTCGATTTGAGCTTCCTCATGAGGACCATCAAGGCGGAGGAGGTAAAACGGATCATTCACACCGCTGCCCTGGTGAATTTCGCATCCACCATCGAGAAGCCCGCCCTCACGGCAAAGATCAATGTAGAAGGTACCATTAATGTCCTTGAGGCCTCTCGCATTCTGGGCATTGAAAGGCTCATGGATATCAGCTCAGAGGAAGTATATGGGCAGTTTCCGTATGAGCCCCTTGATGAGGACCACCCAGTTTTCCCCATGATCCCCTATTCCATAACGAAGGTGGCGGCACAGAGATATGAGGAGTTTTTCCATGCCTTTTTCGGATTGGATGTCGTGATCATTCGAACCTCATGGGTCTACGGATGGGGTTTGCCCAGAGCTAGACCACCCAGGACCTTCATCGAGAATGGACTGAGGGGAACCCCGATGGAGATGGAGACAGGCGGTGATCATCGGGTCGACCACACCTATATCGATGACTTCGTACAGGGAGCCTTGCTTGCTTTCGACGTGAAGGAGCCCCAAAATCGTATTTTCAACGTTGCTAGTGGAAAGTCTTACACCTTCAAAGAGATGGCCCAGATGGTCGAAAAAATTGTTCCGGGGGCGAAGATATCCGTGGGCCCAGGCCTGCTCAAGTATGCTGACGGAGTGGATGCTCCGCAAAAGGGAGCCCTCAGTATCCAAAGAGCCCAATCCGAGCTGGGATACCACCCCCGTTATGATCTCTTTGAGGGTTTAAGGAAATACGCCGATTCTCTCAGACGAGAGGGGATTTGAGAGACATGGAAAAGATGAAGGCCTTTGTCAAGGTTAGACCGGAACCGGGTGGAGCTGAGTATCTGGATTGGGAGGTTCCCAGCATGGGCGCCGGGGATGTATTCATCCAGGTGAAGGCAGCGGGACTGTGCGGAACGGATATGCATCTCTACGAATGGCCTGACAGCATCATTCGGGAATACAAGCCAAAACTGCCGGTGGTGATGGGACACGAGTTCTCGGGTCTCGCGGCTGAGGTAGGACCTGAGGTGAAGAACGTGAAAGTCGGCGATCGGGTTACGGTTAACCCATTACTCTATTGCGAGGGATGCTATTTCTGCAAAGACGGGAAGCAGAACATCTGCGACCATCGTCCCCTGTTGGGCATGGGAGTCGATGGAGCCTTCGCCGAGTTCATCTCGGTCCGTTCGCCAAACGTGTATAGGTTGGACGACACCGTACCCTTTGAGGTGGGAGCTTTGAGCGAACTAATCTGTGTGGGACTCCACGCCATTGAAAGAGTTCGACTAACAGGCGGTGATACTGTAGCCGTTGTGGGTGCTGGTCCGTTGGGTTTCATAATGGCGGTTCTCGCCAAACACTCCGGGGCCGTTCGCGTTTTTGTTACGGGATTGAAGACGGATCGCGAGCGGCTAGAGCTAGCCGGGAAAATCGGCGCGATTCCCATTATGGTGGAGAGTGAAGATCCCCGGGATCGAATCTTGGAATATACGGGTGGATTGGGGGCGGATGTGGTATTCGAAACCGCTGGCGCCCCGTCCGGCGTCACCCAATCCCTGAACCTCGTTCGAAAAGCGGGGAGGGTCGGCATCTTGGGCCAGGGTCACGAGTCGACGGAAATCTTAACGGCGATGCTTTCATTTCGGGAAATTGAAATGGTTGGAATCAGGGCTCACACACCGAGGGATTGGCAAAGGGTTTCGGCCATGGTGTGCAATGCGCAGCACGATTTGAACCAGGCCATTACGCATCGCCTTCCGCTCGAGAAGGCCGAAGAGGGGATTGAGTTGATGGAGAGGCGGGAAGGGATGAAGGTTATGGTGTTACCGTAAGACGGCGATGGATGAATCGCCTGGGGTACGAGGTATGGGGGATTTCCTGAAGCTCGGCACAGTCCAATATTCTTACCTGTGGGATTATTCCCTTGAGGATTCCCTTAGGGAGATTAAAGACCTCGGATTCAAATACGTGGAGTTGATGACTACACCCCCTCATTTTTGGCCCCCGGGCTTCACGAAGGAGCAACGGAAAGAACTCAGAAACCTGATGGACCATTTGGAATTGGAGTTGGTAGCGATCAACCCGACATTTCTGGACATCAATATGGCGAGTCCCAATCCCGGGATACGGGGTGAGAGCGTGAAACAGATAATGGAGCAGATCGCCCTGGCCCATGATCTCGGGGCCAGGATCATCGTCGTCATGCTGGGAAAGAGGCATCCGCTCCTGGCACCACCTGTTGAGACGGTTTGGGAAAGGTTCGCCCGAGAAGGGGTGTTCAGATGCACCGAGCATGCCGAAAGGAATAACGTCATCTTTGGCCTGGAAAACGGCCCTTCGCTGTTCATCGATAGGGCGGAGCTCATGCTCTTCGTGTTGAACGAGGTGAAGAGCCCGTGGATGAAGATTGTTTTTGACGTGGCCAATGCTTCCATGCTAGAATCCGTGATCCCGGCCCTTGATCTGGTAAAGGATCATTTGGCCCATGTTCATCTCTCGGACACGGACACTGTAAAGTGGACCCACTCGCCCATTGGTATGGGAACAATCGATTTCGCGCCAATTGCGGAAAAACTGAAAGAGATGCATTTCTCCGGTGTTTCCATCTTAGAAACCACCCATGCAGAGAATCCGAAGTGGGGGATTGTGAGCTCCGTCGAGAAGCTCATCCCCTTGGGATGGCGGATG
>CBDUXJ010000278.1:0-3322 GCA_965371165.1 uncultured Syntrophobacterales bacterium
GCTTCTTCCCTTGAGCTTCGAACTTCTCCTCATATTCCTCCCCCGCCAATCCCCACGAGAAGGTGGTGAGCGAAAAAATGATGAAAAACAGGAGAATAAGGTGAATTTCCCTTTTCATTGAGGGCCTCTTTATTAAAAATATATCATAAATTTCGACCCATGGTGATATCTCAAGAAGGGAATACCCCATAATCTCAGAACATTCGACCCAGGGGCGATTCCCCGGCTCATATCAGGAGCCGGCACACACCCATGGGCAACCCATGGACCATAATCCGCCATCATCTAAATGAGAGAAAAAGCGGGCCGACCCCTTCCCCTTGAAATTTCCAAGCAGGCCGCAAAAGAATTCCGCGAGAAAACACCTCGAGCGTCTGGTTTGGGAATAGGCCAAAGCAAGGGGATCTCGATTGATCCGTCAGTTCACATTTTCCCCGTTTCATCCTTTAGGGCCTTTTTTAGTCGGCGAATCTCCTCTTGAATTTCTTCTCCCTCTTCGCAGTATTTTAAGGCCTTCCTGAGGTGAATCAAGGCGTATTTGACCTCCCCTTTCTTGCTGAAGTAGATGCTGAAATTTCGGTGAGAATTGCAGCCATCACCCCTTTTGCCGTAAACCATTGCCAGGCTGTAATAGAGGTCGACAATGTCGGGAGTAATCTTCTTTGCCCTCAAATAAGCATCGAGGGAAGCTTCTAAATTACCCTTTTCCTGATAAGCCCGACCCATATAATAGAGACTGAGGATGTCTTCAGGATGAATAACCAACGATTCCTTCAGGACCGAAACTGCATCATCCAGCCTTCCTTTTAAGAAATAGCAGATCCCCAACTCCCGTATGACCCCTCTATCCTGGGGAGATAAATGCCTCGCCCGCTCGAGTGGCCCGATGGCGAGATCTATCCTCCCCATCTTCTTGTAGGCCAAGGCGAGGCCGTAAAGGCCATCCAAATCAGTTGGTTTCCCCTTCAGAATGGATTTAAAATATCTTATCGCAGCCTGGGATTCCCTTTCTTCCACAAAAAGCATGGCCTGGACGCGTTTCAGGTCTCTTCCATTCTCCTTGGAGGCCCTTACAGGGGAATTCCGCAACCTTTCCATGAGATAGCTGATTCGGTCCTCGATGCCCGGATGAGTCGAAAGGTAATGCGGAGGTGTTCCAGGAGAAAGGGACTGCATCCGATGTAATTTCCTCAAAAAGGATACCATCCCCCAACCGTCATAGCCCGCTTTGATGAGGTACTGAAAGCCCAATTGATCTGCCTCCCTTTCATCCTCGCGGCTATATTTCAATGCCAGAGCTTGGCCTGTAGCAACTGAGCCTGCCGTGATCGCCCCTGCAGCCTTTCCACCCACAATTACCCCGGCTAAAATGCCAGCTATGGTTACCAAACTCAATTTCTTCGCCGTCTCAATCCTCTTGGCGATATGCCTCGCCTTTATATGGCCAACCTCGTGGCTCACAACACCCGCCACCTCATCTTCCGAAGAGGCCATGATAATGAGCCCGCTGGCCAAGAAGATATGTCCCCCCGGAATGGCAAAGGCGTTGGGATCGGGGCTCTTCACCACATAGAAGTGGAATTCGTAGGGAGTTCGACCAATCTGGGAAAGAATTCGGTTTCCTATCCCATCCACATATTGCTGAACGATGGGATCCCGGATGATATCCAATTCTTTCTCAATCTGGAGAACCAACCTCCGCCCCATCTCCTTTTCCCTTTCCACCGATAATGATGCATGGGCAATGGGTAAGTTGGATCTCAATATGGCTCCCTCGCACCCGTAGAGCAACAAGAGGACCGCCATAATAGTGCGCCATTGATGTCTTTTCTCCTTCACCACCATTCTCCTCATGAGCCCCTTAACCGCAGAGCCCATGGACCAGCACTGCCGAGGACGATGCTATCAGGGACCCGTATGGCGAAGAATCGACCCGTGGCTCTTACCGTCTCCAAGATCCCGGATCTCCTTCCCATTGAGTGGTTGGTCCACGGTGTGCCCGATATTCAGGGGATAGTTTTTCCCCTTGGTAGATGAACTCATTTATGACCCGGCGGACGGTTTTGCTCCTCCGCCTTTTCATCCTCCGGCATCTCCTCTTTCTTCCTAAAAATCTTCGCCATGATTATACCAATTTCGAACAGTAAAATGAGGGGGCCCGCCATCATGATCTGCGTGGCGACATCGGGAGGGGTTAGGATCGCCGCTGTAGCAAAAATCACCAATATGGCATATTTCCTCTGTCTGGAAAGGGTTTGGGGACTGACAATCCCGGCTTTGGATAAGAACACGATGAACAGGGGCAATTCAAAAACGAATCCAAAGGCCAGCAAGAGCTTCGTGCTGAAGGAAAAGTATTCCTTAATGGCCAACATGGGTTGGATGTCATAGGCGGCGAAGCCCAGGAGGAACTTAAACCCATAAGGACAGACGATGTAGTAACCGAAGAGGGTTCCAACCAAGAAGAGAATTGACGAAAAGAATACGAAGGGAACAACGGACCTCTTTTCACGACTGTAAAGGCCCGGGACGACAAAGGCCCAAATTTCATAAAGGATGACGGGAGCGGAGAAAAAAATACCGGCTACAAGGGAAACCTTTAAATAGACGAAAAAGGGTTCCGGAACCCCGGTAAAGATCAGGGTACCCTTCTCCCCCATCGCCTTCAAGAGGGGACGTACTAAAACCTGAAAAAGCTCCTCTTTAAAGAAGTAGGAGCCGACGAACCCGATCCCGACCGCAATTAAACAGATGATTAACCGATTCCTCAATTCCTCCAGATGGCCGGTGAAGGACATCTTGGCTTCATTCATTGGGGGCCGTTTCTCCTTTTTCCCCTCCCTTTTCCGCTGTCACCTCCACCCCATCTGAGGTATCCGACGAGGGAGCTACCTCTTCCCTCGATTCCTGCCCTTTTTCCCCCGTCGGCTCATCACCCTCTTCCAGTCCGACCTCCCCCTCTTCTTCGAAGCTAACCTCCTCCTTGAGGGTTTCCGTGGCGTTTTTCAGCTCCTTGGTCTCCTCCTCGAATTGTTCCTTCATATCGTCAGTGGCCCGCCGGAACTCTCGCATGGCCTTTCCCAAACCCCGGGCTATCTCGGGTAGTTTTTTGGGGCCCAAGATGACGAGGGCAAGGCCCAAAATGACCAGAAGCTCAGGCATCCCTATGCCGAACATAGACCTATCCTTCCTCTTAAAGTTCACGAATTTATACCATACCCAATGCCATATTGCAATAATAAGCCTCCCGAGCGGGAAAGCCTTCGGTGTTGAATTTCCACCCAGGGAGTGATATATAGCTAACTAAATCTGATGAACTCGT
>CBDUXJ010000279.1:0-3316 GCA_965371165.1 uncultured Syntrophobacterales bacterium
CGTCGCTGGTAATTGGAATGTTTACCACACAATACCCCTTTTTGCAAGCCTTGATAAGCAGCTCCATCTCAGTTTCGTAGGTTGAGGTGGTCAGCTTTAGGTCTCTGAGCACGTCAGTTCGGATGAGACGGTATCCGGATTGACTATCGCTTATCAAAGTCTTGGTAAGCCGCGAAACGGCTTTCGCTCCCAATCGGTTCCAGAAACACCTCAGCCAGGGCATTTCGTTGAACTGGGTAGCCCTGGATCCGATGATGATATCCGGACTCTGCTTCCGATACAGCTCTACAAACCGCGGGATCTCATCGGCGTCGTGTTGGCCATCAGCATCAATGGTAATGACCGCTTCATACCCGTGCTCCATCACATAGGTGAAACCCGTTCGAAGGGCGCGGCCCTTTCCCCTGTTCCCGGGGTGTTGTAACAGGGTAACTCCCATCTCCCTTCCAATTCGTGAGGTGGAATCCGTCGATCCATCGTCTACGACGATGATATCATGATGGCTCCTCTTTACCCCTTCAATCACCCCCTTTAGGGTCGCTTCGGCATTGTAAGCGGGTATAAGTACGCACAATCGGCTCAAAGTGAGTCCCCGTAAATCTCCCTGATGGCACCGAAGGAGAAATCCACCATAAGCCTCTCCAACCTCTCCTCGGTGCTCTTGATCTTTCCGTGACAGACGAAACGCTTGCTCACGGGCAATGGAATTTTCGGAGGATCGGGATCGAATTCGGAGGGATGGAGGAAAATCACTGCCGGTATCCCTTGACAATTCAACTCCCCAATGGCCTTCCTAATCATCCCGTAAGGGAAAACCCTCAAGCCCCACCCTCCCCCTATGGGTACATTTCCCACCCAGGTATTCTTAACGAGGGGGGGAAATTCCTCAATCTTCCCATGGTCTGTCCGGATCGTATAGGGTTTCCTGGAGGCGCTCGGAATCCCGATAACCCTCAGAGGAGCAATACTGGAGTCATATCGAAACCCATTTGCCGCCAAAATAGGTAAGGCCCAAAGGGAATCCCTCCGCCCCTTTTTAATAGACCACTCCGGGGCCCTATAACCACAAACCTCACCGCCGGTAACCCGTTGAATGACCCTCTTCGATCGGGTCAGGTCCTTCTCGAACTCATCCGGAGTCATTTTATAGATCTGTGTGTGGCCGAACCCGTGGGAAGCGATCTCATGCCCCTCTTCCGCGATCATCTTGATCACCTCGGGGAGCCGTCGGGCGACGTACCCGAGGATGAAAAAAGTCCCGAAGACCCGGTTCTTGGAGAGGATCTCCAGGATCTTCATGACGTTTTTCTCCACCCTGCTCTCACAACGATCCCATTGGGATGGAGGAAGGATGGTTTCGATATCACAGATATGAAACCAATCCTCCACATCGACAGTTATGGCATTGACGACTTCCTTCATCGGGGCGCCAAGAATCTCCTCATATCCCTATCGTAAAGAAGGGCCAAAAGTGTTAAGACCCTGCCCAACACGGGCCAAGGGTCCTCTCTTGAGATTATATCATAGCAAGTATTTTCATGGAAGAAGTCGAAAAAAGGGGGGGAGAGGTGGAATCGATTTGGGTTCCAGAGGAAGTGGAAGAGATCTCCGGGAAGGAGCCAGCGGCAACGTCTGCCAACCTCATAGGTGAGGACGGGTTCGAAGGACTCTCCCTTTGCCATTTGGTAAATGAGATAGGGGAAGTCGACCCCGGAGAAGATGGCCAACTGCAAAGACCCCCAAAACCGGGGATTCACCTCCATCAGCTTTGGGGTATTATCCCTGGGATCCATTTTGAACTCGACCATGGCCACACCGAACCAGTCCAGGGCCTTGAGTAGCGACAGCCCCAGTTCCAAAACTTGAGGGTGGGAGACCGATTCCCTCAGGGTGCTGGGACCACCACTGATGGGGTATTCCCTCAAGCGGCGATGGACGAAGGCCGCCTTCACCTTTGAATCTTCACCGAAAAGGGCCGATACCCCGAGGGAGTCCCCCTCCGGAGGGATACGCTCCTGAACCAGGGGAAGGGGATACTTTTGGTGAACTCCGAGGTAGGCCGATGGAAGGTCCTTAGCTTCAGTTACGTAACGAACTCCAAAAGCTCCGGAGCTAACCCGGGGTTTAATGACGGCCGGAAATGCAACCCGGCTTGTCTTCACTTCATCAGGGGTCTTGAAGAAGTAGGTCTTTGGACAAGGAATCCCCTTTCCCATGGCGAACTTCAGCAGCCGCTCTTTATCCCGGACGAACTGAATCTTCTCGTAGGGTGCAATGGGGAGAAAGACCAGCGGATCGAAGAGTTCCCGATGCCTTGCGAGCAGCAGCAGCGTCTCCTCCTCCATCGGAAAGATTGCCCTGTAACCGGTCGCAACCTCCCTCCGTAGGCGTTGGAGAAACCCGTCGGGTTCCCTGATGGGGGAGGGATATATGACCCGCTGCGAACAGTATTTCGAGAAGAAGGAGGTTGCGATGCCGGTGCTCTCGCCAACGGTGACCCGAATCCCCTTCCTCCCCAGGGAGCGGACAACTGCTAACGTCTTTCTCCAATGACCGTCGGTGACGAAAATCCCCATCTCTATCGGTATCAAGGCGAGTCTAACTCCCTTGATTGATTCGGTGAAGAGGGAAGAGGGAGCCTTGCAAAATCGCCCTTGGTTGAGAAAATCCCATCCGGGATTTTCTCGTGGAGGGAATGGATCAGTAAACGATGGAGAACTGTTCGAACTCCCCCAAATAATCCTCCCAGTGCGTATCAACGCTTTGGACGTGAGCACCAGGAGGACCCTTATGGCACCACTCGATCATCTTCTCTACCCCATCCCTCTCCCCTTCGAAGACCGCCTCCACCTTTCCATCCCACCTATTTTTTACCCATCCGGAGACCCGGAGGCGATTGGCCACCTCCTGGGTACAATAGCGGAAGAAAACCCCCTGTACCCTCCCCCCTACGATAACCCGTGCCCTTGCCTTTTGCGTCCCCTGGCCCTTTTTCACTCAGCTAACCCTACCCGCCATCGGAAATAGTCTCAGTCGGGTTACCACAATTGACCAAAATTAGCATAGACCTTCACAAAAAGCAATTGCCTGATACCCTAAAATCCACCGTCTAATTCATGCCTAGTCGTTACTGAAAAATGTCCCTCCGCTCTACGAACATTTTTCAGTGTGAACTACTTGGTCAACTTATCAACACATTCACAGCGTTGTTAGTGAAGTAATAAATTCGAATTTTACTTTATTTCCTAACTGTTCCAAATTTTTGATCATTTCGTAAAAAGTCGGAATCAGACGGCAAAGAAAAAAGATCCAGATG
>CBDUXJ010000280.1:0-3264 GCA_965371165.1 uncultured Syntrophobacterales bacterium
AACAAGACGATGATTGAAGTGAAATCAAAGATCTGGTTTACCATCAAGGACAATCCTCTTTTGGGCCAGGGGCGCAGGGACCTGTTGGTGTATATCGATCGTCTTGGGTCAATCTCAGCGGCGTCCAGGGAGATGGGAATTTCCTATCGAAAAGCATGGTCCTCCATTCAAGCCATGGAAGAACGCCTGGGAAGGAGGCTCATTGTGCGGACCAGAGGAGGTCGGGGTGGAGGGGCCGCCTCCTTGACCGACGTGGCCAAAGACCTTATCGCCAAATATGATCGAGTAGTAAGGGGCGTTTCTGATTTCGTCGATAATCGCCTCGAGGAAGTAGCAAAGGTATAGAAGGAGATCCATTGAGACTACCAATCGTTGTTTCGTTTCTCTTCCTCCTTTCCAGTTCCCCGCCCGTTGCTGGCAAAACGTTGATCGCCTTTGTCGGCTCAGCCAGCATGCCAGCTACCAAAGAGGCGGCAATCGCTTTCGAGAAAGAGACGGGAATTCATATTGAGCTTCATTTCGGTGGTTCGGGCTCCATGCTTTCCCAGATGATCCTATCCCGAAGGGGAGACCTCTATTTCCCGGGATCCCCTGATTATATGGCAAAGGCCATCGAGAGGAAGGCGGTGAACAGCAGTTCGGTTAGGGAGATAGCCTACCTCATCCCCGCCATCAATGTCCCAAGGTCGAACGCCAAATCTATCAAAGGGCTGGATGACCTGGGAAGGAAGGGGGTTAGGGTTGCTATTGCCAACCCCCATTCGGTCTGTGTGGGTCTTTATGCGGTAGAGATCCTGGAGAAAAGCGGCTTGAAGGGAAGGATAAAACCAAACATCAGGACGTATGTTGAGAGTTGCTCAAGAACCGCTAACATCGTTGCCCTTAACAACGTCGACGCCGTGATCGGCTGGAAGGTTTTCGAACGGTGGAACCCAAAAAGGATCCTGACGATTCCCCTGAAACCGGAAGAGATACCCAGGATTGCCTCTATTCCCATCGCCATCTCGACCTTCTCCCGCAACCGTTGGGGAGCTCAGGGCTTCATCGATTTTCTGAAGTCAGATGCTGGGAAGGGGATTTTCCGGAAATGGGGGTATTTCGTCACTGAAACCGATGCAAGGAAGTTTGCCCCCAAGGCGAAAATCGGGGGTCACTACGAGATTCCTCTTGGTTGGTAGGAGAGATAGTGAAGTTAATCAAGGGAATGAGGGGAAATAGGCTTTTCAGGACGGCGACCCTGGGCTGCCTGATTGCCTTGGTGGGTTTCCTTCTGCTCACTATTTTGAGCTTGGCCCTCTATGTAGATTGGGAAATCCTTCTCTCCACCCTCGTATCTCGGGAGATCTTTTTCGCCATCAAACTGAGCATTTTCACGGCCACTATTGCCGCGGGCCTGGCCATGGTATTTGCCATCCCAGCCAGTTACGCCCTATCAAAGACGGAATTCCGGGGCAAGAATGTGGTGGACACCCTCTTGGATATCCCCATCGTGGTATCCCCCATGGCCTTTGGTTCGGCGCTGCTGATCTTCTTTAATACCGCGTTGGGAACATTCATCGAAACGCATTTCCTTCGGTTCGTCTTCGAGGTTCCGGGGATTATTCTGGCACAGTTTGGTGTGGCTACGGCATTGGCCGTCCGATTGATGAAATCCACCTTCGACAGCATCGACCAACGATATGAGATTGTAGCCAGGACCTTGGGGTGTAGCGTATGGAAGGCCTTCTTCAAGGTCACCCTCCCCGTTGCAAAGAACGGAGTCGTCGCCGCAGGGATCCTCGCCTGGGCAAGGGCCGTGGGGGAATACGGGGCCACAGTGACCCTTGCGGGAGCGACACAGATGAAGACTGAAACCCTTCCCGTCGCCATCTACCTGAACATAGCTTCGGCGGAGGTGGATAGGGCGATAACGGTCACCTTCATCTTGATCGGCATATCCGCGGTCTCCCTCATCGCTTTGAGGAGAATGACGGGAAGGGGGTATTCCCTCTAACTTCCATCGAGGAATGCTTTCATGGAGATCCGAGGCGTTCACGTTAAAGTGGGGGACTTTGAGCTCACGGGGATTGACCTCAAAATCGATGAAGGGCAGTACTTTATCCTCTTGGGGCCAACGGGTGTGGGGAAGACCATTCTGCTTGAGACCTTGGCGGGAATTCACCGGGTTATACGGGGCCAGGTTTTCATCGATTCCCAAGACGTCACCCACATGCCGCCGGAAGAACGAAGGATCAGCTATGTTCCCCAGGATTATGCCCTTTTTCCCAATATGAACGTCAGGGAGAACATCTCATTTGGCTTGAAAATTAAGAAGATGGCCAAATCTCAGATTGACGAGGAGGTGGGGAACTACGCAATGAGATTGGGTATTGCCCACCTTTTTGACCGCCCTCCTCAGCAGCTCAGTGGAGGGGAAAAGCAGAGGGTTGCCTTGGCCAGGGCCTTGATTATTCGACCGCGACTGTTACTCATGGATGAACCACTGGCGGCCCTGGATCGAGCAACCCGGAGCGATTTTTGGATGATGTTGAAAGAGGTACAGCGGGAATTTGGGGTCACCTTCATTCACGTAACCCATGACTTGGAGGAGGCATTTATCCTTGGGGAGATGATAGGGGTCTTCATCGATGGAAGGATAGTACAATCGGGAAGGAAGGAGGAGATCTATAAACATCCCAATTCCTTGGAAGTAGCCCGATTCTTGGGGATCAAGAACATCTTCCGGGGGATCATCCGGGATGTGGATCCCCAGAAGGGGACCGGGAGGGTCACCATCAAGGGAAAAGGGTTGACCTTCACGTTTAACCTAAAGGGTGATTTAGGCCCGGGGGATGAGGTAGACTTCCTCATTCGACCTGAGGAGGTCATGGTCATCCGGGAGGGAAAGCCCATTAAGGGGTCCCTGAAGGGGAATATCTTTGAGGGGGAAATCCGAGAGATCATCGAGAGAGAGACGCATCATACGATCATTTTACGCGAGGTGGGGAAAGGGGTGATATTCGAGGCGGACATCCCCAATTATGTCTTGAGAAATTTAGAGCTGACTGAGAACCAAAGGGTGAGTGCGGCTTTACGGAGGGAATCGTTATGGATCATCCACAGGAAAAGGGGATTCAGCACTAATTGACTGGAGATAGATAACTCTTGGGGTCGAAGGCGAGAATCTCAACGTGGTATCAGTGGGTAAAGCTTCAAAAGTGATCGAATTTAAGGTTGACGGCTTCGTAAAAAGTCCATCTGCCATTCGACAGGCTCATGGCCCTG